>JAWOJD010000049.1:0-32276 GCA_046484355.1 Thiobacillus sp. | reverse complement strand
TTCGTGTCGGCGCGCGCGCCAACGACGCCGCCAAAATGATGCGCACCATTGCCGCCCGCATGACCGATGACGACATGAAGGCCGTGGCGTCGTACATTCAGGGCCTGCGTTAAGCTTGCAGGCAGCGGTTGTATCGACAGAAAGGGTGACCGCGCAGGCAAGCCGTTAACAAAAAGTGTTGAAGCACATTGGCAAGGCCCTGATTTTTCAGGGCCTTGTTTGTTTCCGAGCCTCTGTTTCTGAAGGCATGACAAGCTTGAAACGCCAGCACACTGGCGTTTCAACACAAAAGGTTAACGGCTGGGCTTCTCGGCGGGGCTTTTTGTTGTATCAGTCAATCTCACATCTTCGACACCATTGCCTCGGCGAACGCCGAGCACTTGACCTCGGTTGCGCCTTCCATCAGTCGCGCAAAGTCGTAGGTCACGGTCTTGGCGGCGATGGCTTTTTCCATGCTGGCGATGATGAGGTCGGCGGCTTCGATCCAGCCCAGGTGGCGCAGCATCATTTCAGCCGACAGGATCAGCGAACCTGGGTTGACGTAATCCTTGCCCGCATATTTGGGCGCGGTGCCATGGGTGGCTTCGAACATGGCCACGGTGTCGGACAGGTTTGCCCCCGGCGCGATGCCGATGCCGCCGACTTCCGCAGCCAGCGCGTCGGACACATAATCGCCGTTCAGGTTGAGCGTGGCGATCACGTCGTACTCGTCCGGGCGCAGCAGAATCTGTTGCAGGAAGGCGTCGGCGATCACGTCCTTGATCACGATGCCGTTCGGCAATTCCATCCACGGGCCTTCGCCGATCAGCTTGGCACCGAATTCGCGCGCGGCGAGTTCGTATCCCCATTTCTTGAAGCCACCCTCGGTGAACTTCATGATGTTGCCCTTGTGCACCAGGGTCACCGATTTGCGCTTGTTGTCGATGGCGTACTGGATCGCACGGCGGATCAGGCGTTCGGAGCCTTCGACCGACACCGGCTTGATGCCGATGGCCGAGGATTCAGGAAAACGGATCTTCTTGACGCCCATTTCCTTTTGCAGGAATTCGATGACCTTTTTCACTTCAGGCGAATGGGCTTCCCACTCGACGCCAGCATAGATGTCTTCAGTGTTCTCGCGGAAGATCACCATATCGACCTTTTCCGGCGCCTTGACCGGACTGGGCACACCGGTGAAATAGCGCACCGGGCGCAGGCACACGTACAAATCGAGCATTTGCCGCAGCGCCACGTTGAGCGAGCGGATGCCACCCGAGGTCGGCGTGGTGAGCGGACCCTTGATCGAGATGATGTAGTCCTTGACCGCCTGCACGGTTTCGTCGGGCAGCCACTGGTCCGCACCGTATACCTTGACAGCTTTTTCACCGGCAAATACTTCCATCCAGGCGATCTGCCTCTTTCCGCCGTAGGCCTTGGCCACCGCAGCGTCGACCACGCGGCGCATGGCAGGCGTGATGTCGACCCCGGTGCCATCGCCTTCGATGAAGGGAATGATGGGTGTGTCGGGCACGTTCAGGGTGGTGTCGGCATTGACGGTGATTTTTTGGCCTGCGGCGGGAATCTGGATATGTGTGCTCATGATGTCTCGAAACGTTAAAATGGGACTTTGTCCCTTCGAAGCGTGTCGCGCCTGATTCTTTTCAACAAACCCTATGGCGTACTCAGCCAGTTCACCCCTGAAGGGCGCTGGCAGGGTTTGCGGGATCACCTCGCGCTACCGGGCGTGTATGCGGCCGGGCGTCTGGATGCGGACAGTGAAGGCCTGCTGATTTTAACCGATGATGGCGCGCTGCAGAGCCGGATTGCCGATCCCAGGCACAAACTGCCCAAAACCTACTGGGCGCAAGTTGAAGGTGCGCCCGACGATGCCGCGCTGGAACCGCTGCGTCGGGGTGTCGATCTCGGCGATTTCGTCACGCGGCCAGCGCAGGCAAGGCTGATCGACGCGCCTGCCAGCCTGTGGTCGCGCAATCCACCGATCCGCCATCGTGCCGCCATCCCGACTCACTGGATCGAACTCACCATCACCGAAGGCAAGAACCGCCAGGTGCGCCGCATGACGGCAAAAATCGGCTATCCGACCCTGCGCCTGATCCGTGCCGCGGTCGGCGAGTGGACACTGGGCGGCCTGCAGCCCGGAGAATGGAAGGAACTGAATGTCTGAGCCAAGCCTGAATACACAGTGGCTGCCCCATGTGGTCGTCGCCGCCGTCGTCGAGCGCGACGGCAAGTTCCTGTTTGTGGAAGAGCATACCGCCGAAGGGCTGCGCCTCAACCAGCCCGCCGGGCACTGGGAGCGCGGCGAGACCCTGCTCGACGCGGTACGCCGCGAGACGCTGGAAGAAACCGCCCACCACATCGAGCCGCGCGCGCTGCTCGGTTGCTACACCACGCACTATCCAAAGCGCGACATCACCTATTTGCGCTTTGCCTACGACTGTCAGGCGGTGGGTTTCGATGCTGACCGTGAATTGGACCACGGCATCGTGCGCGCCGTGTGGCTGACCCCGGACGAACTCGCCGCCAGCCCCATCCCCCACCGCAGCCAGCTGGTGATGCGTTGCGTGCAGGATTATCTGACCGGGCGCCGCTTTCCGCTCGATTTCGTGAGCCACCTGTGAGCACACGCGTCGTCGTGGGCATGTCGGGTGGCGTCGATTCCGCCGTCGCCGCGTATCTTCTGAAACAGCAGGGCTACGATGTGCTCGGCGTCTTCATGAAAAACTGGGATGACGACGACAACACCGACCAGTGCACGGCGCGGCAAGACTTTCTCGACGTGCTGGCCGTGGCCGATGTGCTTGGCATCGAAGTCGAGGCCGTCAACTTCGCCGCCGAATACAAGGAACGCGTGTTCAGCTATTTCCTCGCCGAATACCAAGCCGGCCGCACGCCCAATCCGGATGTGCTATGCAACGCCGAAATCAAATTCAAGGCCTTTCTGGACGACGCCATCGCGCGCGGTGCAGAATTCATCGCCACCGGGCATTACGTCGGCAAAGGGGAGGATGGCGCAGGCCGCGCCACGCTGCTGCGGGCAGCGGACGCCAACAAGGACCAGAGCTATTTTCTGTATCGTCTCAGTCAGTCGCAGCTCAGGCCCGCCCTCTTTCCCCTGAGCGCCCTGCCCAAGCCCGAAGTGCGACAGATCGCAGAAAAGATCGGCCTGCCGAATGCGAAAAAGAAGGACTCGACCGGCATCTGCTTCATCGGCGAGCGAAACTTCCGCGAATTCCTTGAGCGTTACCTGCCGCGCAACCCCGGCGACATGCAAACACTGGAAGGGCGCGTGATCGGCGAGCATCAGGGGCTGATGTATTACACGCTGGGGCAGCGCCAGGGCCTGGGCATCGGCGGTCAGAAAGACGGCAACGCGGAGCCCTGGTTCGTCGCCGCCAAGGACATGGCGAGCAATACACTGGTGGTGGTGCAGGGCCACGACCATCCGCTGCTGAGGCGGTCGACCCTTGCCGCCGGGCAACTCAACTGGATCAGCGGCGTCGCGCCCGACCCTGCCAGTCCCTACACGGCCAAGACCCGCTACCGGCAGGCCGACGCGCCCTGCCGCATCGTGTCGCTCGACGACGACACGCTCGAACTTGTGTTCGACGCCCCGCAATGGGCCGTCACGCCCGGCCAGTCGGTTGTCCTGTACGACGGCGCGGTCTGTCTGGGCGGCGGCATCATCACCTGAACCCGCTACAATTCACGCTTTCCGGATTCACTGCCCATCATGTCGCACGACACTGCCCCCGCCCCCGCCGCCAATTTCATCCGCAACATCATCGACGAACAGAACGCCGCCGGTAAGTGGGGCGGCCGCGTCGAGACGCGTTTCCCGCCCGAGCCCAACGGCTATCTGCACCTGGGACATGCCAAGTCGATCTTCCTGAACTTCGGCCTCGCGCGCGACTATAACGGCGTGTGCCACCTGCGCTTCGACGACACCAACCCGGAAAAAGAAGAACAGGAATACGTAGACGCCATCCTCGAATCGGTGAAGTGGCTGGGCTTTGATTGGGGCAAGTACCTGTACTTTGCTTCGAATTATTTCGACACCATGTACGCCTGCGCCGAGTACCTGATCCAGTCCGGCCACGCCTATGTCGATTCGCTGTCGGCCGACGAGATGCGCGCCTATCGCGGCACGCTGACCGAACGCGGAAAAGACAGCCCCTACCGCAGCCGCAGCCCGGACGAAAACCTGTCCTTATTTCGTGCCATGCGGGCCGGCGAATTTCCCGACGGTGCCCACGTGCTGCGCGCCAGGATCGACATGGCCTCGCCCAACATCAACCTGCGTGACCCGGCGATCTATCGCATCAAGCGCGCGCATCATCACAACACCGGCGACACCTGGTGCATCTACCCGATGTACACCTACGCCCACCCGATCGAGGATGCGATCGAGCACATCACGCATTCGATCTGCACCCTGGAATTCGAGGATCAGCGTCCGTTCTACGACTGGCTGCTCGACAAACTCGCCGATGGTGGCTTCTTCACCCGGCCCGTGCCGCAGCAGATCGAATTCGCCCGGCTCAACCTCACCTATGTCGTGCTGTCGAAACGCAAGCTGATCCAGTTGGTCGACGAAAAGCACGTCAGCGGTTGGGATGATCCGCGCCTGCCCACGCTGGTCGGCGCGCGCCGCCGCGGCTATACGGCCGAAGGCTTCAAGCGCTTCACTGACCGCATCGGCGTCTCCAAGTCGGACGGCTGGATCGACTACAGCGTGTTCGAGGAATGCCAGCGGGATGTGCTCAACGACACTGCGCTGCGCCGCATCGGCGTGCTTGACCCGGTCAAACTCATCATCGACAACTATCCGGCAGGCCAGACGGAAGAATGCTTCGCCCCCAACCACCCGCAGTATCCCGACCTCGGCAAGCGCACCGTCCAGATCTCAAGGGAATTGTGGATCGAGCGCGAAGACTTCATGGAAACCCCGCCCAAGGGCTACTTCCGGTTGTTTCCGGGCAACTCGGTGCGGCTGCGCTATGGCTACGTCGTCACCTGCACCGGCTGCGACAAGGAAGCCGACGGCACGATTACCGCTGTCCACTGCGACTACCTGCCCGACACCAAATCCGGCACGCCGGGTTCGGACAGCGTCAAGGTCAAGGGCAACATCCACTGGGTGAGCGCCGCGCATGCGTATGAGGCCGAAGTGCGCCTTTACGACCGGCTGTTCACCACTGCACAGCCAGGCGGGGAAAGCGGCGATTTTCTGAATGATCTGAATGCCGAATCAGTAAAGCTGATCCGCGCGCAACTGGAACCCGCACTGAAGGATGCCGCGCCCGAGCAGTCGTTCCAGTTCGAGCGGCACGGCTATTTTGTTGCGGATCGGGTCGATACCAAGCCGGGGGCGCCAGTGTTTAATAGGACGGTGACGTTGAAGGATTCGTGGGGGAAGGCAGAAAAATAAGGCATCCTGAATGCTGCGTTGACGTAGCCGATCAGAGAGTGCTCGGGTCTAAATCGTGGTCTCTTGTTATTCGAGATAAATGTATGGAGAGAAAACCAATGCGATGTGCCCCCTTTGGCTGGGGCATCAGTTGGAGATTGTAAGTGACTGAACCCACATTTCCTGGAGGATCGAAATCAAGGATGACTCGTGCCGGTGCGCGCGTTCGTCAGCACACCGCAACCTTGGATGATTTACTCGTCATTGAGGAGTGGCGAGCAGCACATCGCGGAGTGCTGAATACGTTTCAAGCGATCCTTAGAAATCGCACGCGGGGCACGAAAGTGTCAGTCGCCCAACGGCACAAGCGAAAGGCGACGATTTTCGACAAGCTAACGCGGTTGCCAAAAATGCAATTGGCGAGAATGGATGATGTTGCAGGTTGTCGACTGATTTTTCGCTCAATCAATGACCTGAAGAAATTTCGGTCAGAGTTTCACAATGCCAGATTCAATCACAAGCTTCGCAACGACCCAGATAAGTACGATTACCTAAAGCACCCGAAAGAAACTGGGTATCGCGGAATTCACGACGTATATGAATACGACGTTAACTCTCGGTGCGCGTCAAGGTAGGTCGGCTTAACGCCACGTCTACCGATTTCATGTCCGCTGTCCGCATCCGCTTGTTCTTGGCCATTGTTCTGTCGCTGGGTGTTCATGCAGGCCTGGCGCTGTGGGCGGTCCGGATGCCGCCCCAATCGGTAGCCCCGGAGCCGCTACGGGTCACTCTCACGCTTCCGCCTGTGCAGGAGGTGAAACCTGTCCGACCCGCAACTCCACCCCCGCCGAGCGTTGAGAAAAAGAAACGCATTCCCGTGCCGGATTCCCCCTCGCCGCCCGCGTTCGAGAAAGCACAGGCCACGATGGCCGCGCCGCCCGCACCCACGGCGGAGGAATGGCAGCTCGCCTCGACCTACACGCTGAAGAACAGCAAGCGCTATCGCTACAGTTGGGGCCAGCAGGTGCGCAGCATGATGGGGACGGCCGTGGAAGGTGTGAATCAGGGGCAGGTGCGCTTCCGGATCACGATCAACCCGGACGGTAGCCTCGCCCGGATCGAGGAACTGTGGTCCACGTCGGAGAAGGTCTCGGCCCTGGCCAGGAAAGCGATCCAGAGTATGCCGCCGCTTCCGCCCACGCCCACCGGCAAGCCCCTCGTATTCGAGAAGACCATTTCCTTCATGCCCTACGAGACGGGCTGGCCACCGTCATACAAGTACGATTGCCTGCCGGACCCGCCCCAGTTCAAGAATCCCTTCGCCTTGAACGGCACCTCGGGCCAGCTGCTCTACAGCCCCCCCCCGGCAAGGGAGGAACGCGACCCCGACTGCCATCCCAGTGATGTCACCAGCACGTTCGAGGAAGAAGAAACGGAATTGAAGCGCCAGATGGAACGCAACCGCTGGGGCTGGTAATCCGGCTTGATGGACTGAGTGAGCCCGGTGGGATGCGGGGTCGTTTCAGGTGCCGCTACTTGAGCCGCCCCCCATACTTCCCCTCCGCCTTCGCCACTTTCGGCGCCACCACGAACTGACAGTAAGGCTGTTGCGGGTTCTGTTCGAAATAGCGCTGGTGGTAGTCCTCGGCGGGGTAGAAGGTGGTCGCCTCGGTGATTTCCGTCATGATCGGTGCGGCGAACTGTTTTGATGCCATCAGCTCGGCGATGACCGCTTCCGCCTCGGCCTTCTGCTCGTGGGTGTGCCAGAAGATGGCCGAGCGGTACTGGGTGCCGACGTCGTTGCCCTGGCGGTTAAGCTGGGTGGGGTCGTGCAGGGTGAAGAAGACATCGAGCAGGTCACGATACGCAATCACGTCGGGGTCGAAGATCACCTGCACCACTTCGGCGTGGCCGGTGTCGCCGTTGCAGATATCCTGGTAGGTGGGGTTGAGGGTGTGCCCGCCCATGTAGCCCGAGACGGCGGATTCGACGCCGCGCAGGCGGTTAAACACGGTTTCGATGCACCAGAAACACCCGCCCGCGAGCGTCGCAGTTTCATGCGTCATGCCAGCTCCTTACATTCAAACAACCGGCACGGACTCCTTGAACGACGCGCGCTCGGCCAGTTTGTCGGCGAGTTTCGCCAGATTGGGATGCGCGGCGCGCCAGCCGATGTCGGGAAAGCGCAGTTCCAGATAGCCGAGCATGCACGCGCAGGCAATATCGGCCAGCGTCATGCCGTTGCCCAGATACCAGGGCTTTTCACCCAGGGCCTCCGACAGTGCTTCCAGTCCACGGAACAGGGTTTGCTCCTGCAACAGCATCCAGTCGCCGCTTTGCTGTTCGGGCGCACGCTTCTTTTCCAGATACAGCGCGACCGCCGCGTCGGTCACCCCGTCTGCCAGCGCCTCGACGCCGCGAACCACCATGCGGCTTTTCGGCTCGCGCGGAATGAGCTGGGCAACCGGCGTGAGGTGATCTAGGTATTCGACGATGACGCGCGAATCGAACACGCTGACGCCATCTTCGAGCACCAGCACCGGCACTTGGCCAAGCGGATTGATCTTGGGCACCGTGCTGTCAGGCAGCCACGGGTTTTCAATCAGGAGCTGGAACGGGATCTTCTTTTCCGAAAGCACGACACGGACTTTTCGGCCATAGGGGCTGGTGAGCGAGGTGACGAGTTTCATGCGGGTTTCAATCCTGAGCGTACACGGGGGTGGCATGACTAATGCGCCTCGCTATTATCGCCGGTCCCCTGCGCGACTCCAACCTGTTTGCACAGGGCCGGAGAAACGCCTGCCCAATGCAGGGAAGACCGATGAATCACGATAATTGCGTGGACGGCTTTGCGTCAGTGGGAGTGGGTGACAACGAACTGCTTGACGGCATTCACATCGGCATTCATGACGTGCTTTTTCTGCGGCAGCGCTTCCAGGTCGGCAAGCGCTGTGGGGCGCACCGGGTCAACGCCCAGCGCCTCGCGAATCGCGTCCTCGAATTTTGCAGGCTGCGCGGTTTCCATGCAGATCAGCGGCACGCCGGGTTCACGATGTTCCATCCCCACTTTCAGGCCGTCGGCAGTGTGCGGATCGATCATCGTGCCGTATACCTCATACACGGTGCGGATGGTGTCGATGCGATTGGCGTGGCTGCTGGATCCGGAAACCATGCCGAAATCGGCCACGCGATCAAACAGCCCGTCGGCGTTCAGATCGAAACTGCCGCCGGATTCGACCGCACGCCACAGTTCGCGAACCTTGGCCGCGTCGCGCCCGGTCAGGTCGAACACAAAGCGTTCGAAGTTGGACGCCTTGGAGATATCCATCGAAGGGCTGGAGGTGTGACGGGTTTCGGGACGCGGGCGGTAGACGCCGGTTCTGAAAAACTCGTCGAGGACATCGTTCTCGTTGGTGGCGACGATCAGCTTTTCGATCGGCAACCCCATCTGGCGGGCAATGTGGCCTGCGCAGACGTTGCCGAAGTTGCCCGACGGCACCGAGAACGACACTTTCTGGTCGTTGCTGTGGGTCGCGGCAAAATAGGCCTTGAAATAATAGACGCTCTGCGCCGCGACACGCGCCCAGTTGATCGAGTTGACCGCGCCGATGTGATTGCGGGTCTTAAAATCGAGATCATTGGACACGGCCTTGACGATGTCCTGGCACTGATCGAACACGCCGCGTATCACGAGGTTGTGGATGTTGTCGTCCTGCAGTGCATACATCTGCGCCTGCTGGAAACGCGTCATGCCGTGCTCGGGCGACAGCATGAACACATGCACGCCGTGCTTGCCGCGCATCGCGTACTCGGCAGCGGACCCGGTATCGCCCGACGTGGCGCCGAGGATGTTCAGCTCGCCGTGGGTCTTGTCCAGGACATATTCGAACAGGTTGCCGAGCAGCTGCATCGCCATGTCCTTGAACGCCAGCGTCGGGCCGTTCGACAGCGCCAACACATGCAGGCCGGGCTCCAGCGTTTTCAGCGGCGTGATGTCCTCGGCTTTTTCGCCGTTGTTCGTGTAGCAATACACCTCGGCGATGTAGGTCTTGTCGATCAGCGCGCGCAGGTCGTCGTGCGGAATGTCGTCGACCAAGCGCGACAGCACGGCGAAGGCGAGTTCACGGTAGTTCATGCCGCGCATCGACTCGAGTTCGTCCGCGCTCAGGCGCGGATAGCTGTCCGGCACATACAGGCCGCCGTCGCTTGCCAGCCCGCCGAGCAGGATTTCGGAGAAACGGAGTTGCGGTGCCAGCCCGCGCGTGCTGATGTAATTCATTGGGGTTCCGCCGCTTATTTCGACGCCAGCTCTTCGAGGCGAATGCGCATGACCTGACCCGCCACGCTGTCGAGCGCCTCGATCTTGATGATCGCCTTGTTGATGTTTTTCTCGATCGTGATGTGGGTCAGCAGGATGATGGTGACCTGCTGTTCATCCTCCGCCGGCTCCTTCTGCACCATGGCGTCGATGGAGATGTCGCCGTCGGCCAGGATTCGGGTGATGTCGGCCAGCACGCCGGGCCGATCGAATGCGGACAGGCGCAGGTAATACGAGGTACGCACTTCGTCCATCGGCAGGATCGGCGTATCCGCCAACTGGTCCGGCTGGAACGCCAGATGCGGCACGCGATGATGCGGATCGGCGGTGTGCAGGCGGGTCACGTCGACCAGATCGGCGACCACCGCAGATGCGGTTGGCTCGGCGCCGGCGCCGGCGCCGTAATACAGCGTCGGGCCGACGGCGTCGCCCTTCACCAGCACGGCGTTCATTGCGCCGTCGACATTGGCGATCAGGCGACGCTCGGGGATCAAGGTAGGGTGCACGCGCAATTCGATGCCGTTGTGCGCGCGGCGCGCAATGCCCAGGAGCTTGATGCGGTAACCGAGCTCTTCCGCGTATTTCACATCCTCGCGCGTGAGTTTGGAAATGCCCTCGGTATAGGCCCGGTCGAACTGCATCGGAATGCCAAAGGCGATCGCCGACAGGATGGTGAGCTTGTGCGCGGCGTCGATGCCTTCGATGTCGAAGGTCGGATCGGCCTCGGCGTAGCCCAGCGCCTGTGCTTCCTTCAGCACGTCCTCGAAGGCCGCGCCCTTGTCGCGCATTTCGGTCAGGATGAAATTGCTGGTGCCGTTGATGATACCGGCCAGCCATTCGATGCGGTTGGCGGTGAGGCCTTCGCGCAGCGCCTTGATGATGGGAATGCCGCCCGCCACTGCGGCCTCAAACGCCACCATCACGCCCTTGGCCTGCGCCGCCGCAAAGATTTCGTTGCCGTATTTGGCGACCAGGTGCTTGTTGGCGGTGACCACATGCTTGCCGTTGGCAATCGCCTGCATCACCAGTTCGCGGGCCGGTTCCAGCCCACCGATCAGTTCCACCACGATGTCGATCTCGGGGTCGTCCACCACGTCGAACGGGTTGGTCGACAGCGGCAGATCGCCCGCCATCGCACGCGCTTTTTCAAGATTGCGTACCGCCGCGCGCACCACGCGGATTTCGCGCCCGGCGCGGCGGGTGATTTCTTCAGCGTTGCGACGCAGCACGGTGAGCGTGCCGCCGCCAACCGTTCCCAGGCCCAGGAGGCCGACATTGATGGGTTTCATGAATTGATCTCGTAGTCAATAATCAGCGATGCGCACGCTGGCGGTCAAAAAACCGGCTCATGCGTGCAATCGCCTTGGTCAAATCTTCTTCGTGCGGCAGGAACACCACCCGAATGTGGTCGGGATGCGGCCAGTTGAAGCCGGAACCCTGCACCACCAGCACCCGTTCCTCTTCCAGCAGCTTGAGGATGAACTTCTGGTCGTCTTCAATCGGATAGAGCTTGGGGTCAAGCCGCGGAAACAGGTACATCGCCGCCTTCGGCTTGACGCAGCTGATGCCCGGAATCGACGTCAGCAAGTCGTGCGCCAGATCGCGCTGGCGTGTGAGGCGGCCTTTTGGCGCGACCAGATCGTTGATGCTCTGGTAGCCGCCGAGCGCAGTCTGGATCGCGTATTGTCCCGGCACATTGGAGCACAGACGCATCGACGCCAGCATGTTAAGGCCTTCCAGATAATCCGTGGCGTGGCGCTTGTCGCCCGACACGATCATCCAGCCCGAACGATATCCGCAGGCGCGATAGTTCTTCGACAGGCCGTTGAACGTCACGATCAGGACATCGTCGGCCAGCGAAGCGATCGACGTGTGGACCGCGCCATCGAACAGCACCTTGTCGTAGATTTCGTCTGCATACACGATCAACTGGTTCTGCCGGGCGATCTCGAGAATCCCCAGCAACAGATCGGTCGGGTACAGGGCGCCGGTGGGATTGTTCGGGTTGATGATGACGATCGCGCGCGTGTGCGTCGTGATCTTGGAACGGATATCGTCCAGATCCGGCAGCCAGCCGGCGCCCTCGTCGCACAGATAGTGGCAGGGCTTGCCGCCCGCCAGGCTCACCGCCGCCGTCCACAGCGGGTAATCCGGCGCCGGGACCAGCACTTCGTCGCCGTTGTCCAGCAGCGCCTGCATCGACATCACGATCAATTCGGACACGCCGTTGCCAACGATGATGTCGTCGATCCGCACGCCGGCAATGCCCTTGCGCTGCGTTTCATGCATGATTGCCTTGCGCGCCGAAAACAGCCCCTTCGAATCGCTGTAGCCCGAGGCATTGGGCAGGTTGACGATCACGTCCTGCACGATTTCCTCGGGGGCATCGAAGCCAAAGGGCGCAGGGTTGCCGATATTCAGCTTGATGATGCGCTGGCCGTCTTCTTCCATCTGACGCGCGCGCGCCATCACCAGTCCGCGAATGTCATAACAGACGTTATCGAGCTTGGACGATTTGTTGATGGTGCGTAAGCGGGGGGTGTTGTCTGCCATCACGGCGATCTTCCTGGTCAACCTGCGCAAAACCAAGGCAAAACAACACCTTGGGAAACGGGCAATTTTACCGGAGCCGCCCTGCCCCGGCAAACAAAACGGTGCCCTCCGGCGCGTCGAACATCCGGGTCAGAGAATCTGGTATGTTGCCGGCATGAAACTCCACCTTCATTCCGATGCCGGCCAGCGGCTGTTCACTGGCTATGGCGAGGGCCACGTCCTCATCAACACGCAACGCTTCGAATCGAGCCTGCTGCTGAGCGCACGCGGCATCGAAGTCGCCCCCTGGGCCGGGCTGGCTTTCGAGGCGCTCACCGCTGCCCATTTCGAGTGGATTGCCCAGCGCGCGCCCGACATCCTGCTGTTCGGCACCGGCACCCGCCTGCGCTTTCCCCACCCCTCGCTCACGCGGGCACTGATGGAAGCCCGCATCGGGCTGGAAGTGATGGACATCGGCGCGCTGTGCCGCACCTACAATATTTTGATCGGCGAAGGCCGCAGCGTGGCCGCGGCCGTACTGTTCGAATCCGCCTGAGGCGCTTCGCTTCAGCGCTTTTTCAGCGCCTCGATGCGCAGGGTTTCCTCCTTGCGGATCGCCTCCAGCATCGCTTCATCCGGATCCTGCCAGTCGCCGCCGGCGCTGCGCGCCATCCACGCGGTGGCGCGGGCAAACTCCTCCAGGCTGAGGTCGGCGCGGCCGCCCTTGGGCGGCATGCCGCGAATGCCGACCCAGCCGTGCGCCGTCACCGCCGGCTGACCTTCCTTGTAAAGCGCGGCCCATCCCCCGGGCTCTCCTGATTTTGGCGCGCCTGCCACGCCCCCCGCATGACACGCCATGCACACCTGCTCGTACACCTGCTCGCCACTTTTCAGTGCGGCGGTGACCGGTGTGGGGGCCAATACCTCAGCCGCGGGCGGCGAGGCAGCAGGCTCGGCGCTGGCCACAGGGGGGCTGTCCTGCTGGCCGCAGGCGGCGAGCGAGAGGGCGGCGATCAGCGATATCAGGGCGGTTTTCATCATCAACTCCTTCTGCTCAGGTTTATGGCATCACCTGCTCGAAACTGGTGATCGCCTCGAATTCACCGCAATCCTTGTGCGGCTGCCGCGAATCCGGATTGCTCACCGCCAGCAGGTGCGCAATGCCGTACGCCTGCGCGCACTCCAGCACCGGCAGGCTGTCGTCGACGAACAGGGTTCGGGTCTTGTCGTAGGGCTCGACCTCATGCAGGCCCAGCCAGAAATCCGGATGCTCCTTGGGGATGCCGATCTGGTGGGATGAAATCAGCGCATCGAAAAAAGTGTCGATGCGGGTTTCGCGCATTTTCAGGTCGAGGCTCTTGGGATGGGCGTTGGTAACCATCACCACCCGCCGGCCGGAAGTGCGGACGGCCTGCAAAAAGGCGGGGACATCCGGCCGCACGGCGATCAAATGGACGACTTCCTCCTTCAACTGGACGATGTCGAGCGCAAGTTCGCTGCTCCAGAAATCGATGCAGTACCAGTTGAGCGTCCCGCTGTGGCGTTCGTAATGCGCGGTGAGCTGCTCCCGCGCCAGCTCGGGCGCGATGCCGTGATATTCGGCGTAGCGCAGCGGCATGTGCTCACGCCAGAAGTGGTTGTCGAAATGCAGGTCGAGCAGCGTGCCGTCCATGTCGAGAAAGACGGTGTCGATCCGGGACCAGTCGATTGCCACGTTCCGGCTCAAAACAGCTCGTCTTTCGATACGCCGCGCAGCCGGAGCATGTGGCGCAACACACGCAGGGACTCCATCTGGATCTGTCGCACCCGCTCGCGCGTCACTTCCAGTTCAAGCGCCAGGTCTTCCAGGGTGCATGCTTCGCAGCCGCTCAGACCAAAGCGGCGCTCGATCACCCAGCGCTGCTTGTCGCTGAGCTGGGTCAGCCATTGGCGGACATGCACCTCGATCTCTTCGACCTGAAGCAATTCGTCCGGCAGGTGGGCGTTGTCATCGGCGATCGATTCGCCCAGCGACAGCGTGGGGTCGACGTCCAGTGGTGCGTCGAGCGAGGCGACCCGCTCGTTCAGCTGCATGATGCGGCGCACGTCCGCGACCGGATGCCCGGTCAGCGCGGCAATGTCGTCCGAACTGGCGTCGGTGATGCCATGCGTTTCCAGATGGCGCTTGGCACGCAGATAGATATTGAGTTCCTTGATGATATGCACCGGCAGGCGGATGGTGCGCGACTGGTTCATGATGGCGCGCTCGATGTTCTGCCGGATCCACCAGGTAGCATAGGTCGAAAACCGGAAACCGCGCTCCGGGTCGAATTTTTCCAGGGCATGGATGAGGCCGAGGTTGCCCTCTTCCACCAGATCGAGCAGGGTCAGCCCGCGGTTGGCGTAGTGCTTGGCGATATTGACCACCAGCCGAAGGTTGCGCTCGATCATGGTCTGGCGCGCCTCGAAATCCCCCTGCACATTGCGCCGCGCCAGGGCCGCTTCTTCTTCCGCTGTCAGCAGGGGCGCCTGGCCGATCTCGTTGAGGTACAACTGGGTCACGTCGACCCGCGGCTCGTCGAGAATGGCGGAGGCCAGTTCCTCGCTGCTATCGGCAGTAGATTCCTCTTCCGGCCCGGTGTCGTTCGGCGTCAGGTCTTCCGGCTCATCGCTGGGGGCTTTGCTCATGAACGCTCCGGCAGATAGATCAAGGGATCGAGCGGCTTGCCATAGCGGCGAATTTCGAAATGCAGCTTCACCAGATTGGAATCGCTATCGCCCATCAGGGCAATGTTCTGCCCCGCACTTACAGTATCACCTTCCTTCACCAGAATCGTGTCATTGTGCGCATAGGCTGAGAGAAATTCGCCCGCATGCTTGACGATCAACAGCTGGCCGTAGCCGCGCAGGCCACTGCCGCTGTATACCACCTTGCCGGGCGCCACCGCTTTGATCGGGGCGCTGCGCTTGCCGACGATGTCGATGCCCTTGCCGCCTGCCGCACCAAAGTGCCCGGCCAGCGTGCCTTCGGCGGGCCACAACCAGCTGTCGACCGTCCCACTCGCAACAGGTGGCGCAGGCGCAGGCCGCACGGGCTGAGCCGGCACCGCAGGCGGCAGCTTGGCGACCACCGCCGGGGCACCCGACACCTGCGCCCAGTTCGCTTCGGTATACGGTAGCAACACGGCTTGCGGCGTCTTCAACAGCGGCGTTTCTGCCAGCGGGCGCGCAGTCGGTAGGGGCGCCTCCTCGAGTGGCCGGATCATGACGGCACCGGGCGGGGCCGTCAGGCGCAACACCTGACCCACCAGGATGCGGTCGGCGGATTCGAGCCGGTTCCAGCTGGCCACTTCGCGATGATCCAGATTGTTGGCAAAAGCAATGGCATAGAGCGTGTCACCCCGCGCCACCGTATGCAGCCCGTTGGTGGAAGCCTCGATCTGCGGCGTCACTGGACGCACAGGTTCAGGCTTGACCGCGGCAACAGGACGCTTGGTCGCGACCCGCGTCGGCTCACGTTCGGTCACCGGCGCCGGCCCGCGCGCGGTACAGGCCGTCAGCCCCATCAGCAACGACACCAGCCAAATGCTTTTCAGGCCCATTCCTGCCGCTGCACGCATTACGCCACCCCCGGCAGCAGGGGAACGAACTTCACCCCTTCGAGCAGGGTTTCAGTGAATGATTCGCCCTGACGCTCGACCACGCACAGCGACTGCGCGCTGACGCCGAGCGGCATCACCAGGCGGCCGCCATCGGCCAGCTGTTCGAGCAGGGCCTGCGGCACCTCGCCGAACGCGGCGGCAATCACGATGGCGTCGAAAGGCGCGAAATCCTTTGCCCCGTGCATGCCGTCGCCATGCTTGGGCTTGACGTTATTGACACGCAGGCCGCGCAGGCGCACCCGGGTTTTGCCCACCAGCGCGGCGATGCGTTCCATCGACAACACCTCGCGCGCCACCCGGCCCAGCACCGCGGCCTGATAGCCGCACCCCAGCCCGATTTCCAGCACGCGGCCCAGCGCCCGCCCCGGCCCGTTCTCGCCATGCCGGGCGAGCTCGGCCATGCGCGCCACGACGTATGGACTCGAGATGGTTTGTCCAAACCCGATCGGCAGCGCCGTGTCCTCGTAGGCGCGCGACTCCAGCGCCTGATCGACATACAGATGACGCGGCACGCTGCCCATCGCCGCCAGCACTATTTCGTCCCGGATCCCCTGTTCACGCAAGCGTTCGACCAGACGGCCGCGCGTGCGCGCCGAGGTCATGCCGATTCCGGTCCGCGGGTTCAGGGTTTCAGCCATGCGTTCACACTGCCCATCTGGCTGAACAGGGTCAAATCCATCTGCAGCGGGGTAATCGACACCTGGTCATTGGCGACGGCATGAAAATCGGTGCCCTCACCCGCGTCCTGCGCGGCGCCCGCAGCGCCCACCCAGTAGACCGTCTGGCCACGCGGGTTGGTGGTCTTCACCACCGACTCGGCCTTGTGGCGCTTGCCCAGCCGGGTCACGGCGAGGCCTTCCAGCTCGTCCCATGCGCAGTCCGGCACGTTGACGTTGAGCAACATCGGCTCGGTCGGCGGCTGGGTCTGGATGCGCTGCACCAGATCGGCCACCACGCGCGCGGCGGTATCGAAATGCTGGGCGTTGTGGCTGGAGAGGGAAACCGCAATCGACGGAATCCCCAAAAGATAGCCCTCGGTCGCAGCGGCGACGGTGCCGGAATAAATCGTATCGTCGCCCATGTTGGCGCCGTGGTTGATGCCGGAAATCACCATGTCGGGCAGATGATCGAGCATGCCGGTGACGGCCAGGTGCACGCAGTCGGTCGGCGTGCCGTTGACGTAATAAAAACCGCTCGGCGCTTGTCGCAGCATCAGCGGCCGGTCGAGCGTAAGCGAATTGGACGCGCCGCTGCGGTCACGCTCAGGGGCCACCACCGTGATCTCGGCCAGCGGCGCCAAGGCCTGTGCCAGCGCGGCCAGGCCAGGCGCGAAATAACCGTCGTCGTTGGAAAGCAGGATGCGCATCAGCGGCAGCCTCCGGGCAGGGCGGGCAGGTAGCGCAAGGGATTCATGACAGAAGCGCAGACAACAGACATGCGCCCGATTCTAACACCGGCGACGCGCCTGTTCAGCCGTATTCCCGGCGCGAAACCACATCGAAATGACCCGGCTGTCCGTGCCTGCCCGTCCCGGAAGCCGTGACGGGTTCAGAGCGGCCACACCCACAGCAGCAGGGGCACGCTGACCGTGACGACCAGGACGTCCATGGGCAGGCCCATGCGCCAGTAATCGCCAAACCGGAACCCGCCGGGTCCGAGAATGAGGGTGTTGTTCTGGTGGCCGATGGGCGTCAGGAAAGCGCAGGAGGCGCCCACCGCGACGGCCATCAGGAAGGCATCACCACTGACGCCCAGCTGGTTGGCCGTGCTGATGGCGATGGGACACATCACCGCCGCCGTGGCGACATTGTTCATGAAGTCGGTCAGCAGCATGGTTGCCACCAGGATCACCACCAGCCCGACTACGGCGTGGCCCTGAGCCACGTTCTCCATCAAATGGCGCGCGATCATGTCGGCCGCGCCGGTGGTCGCCATGGCGTCCGCCACCGGGAGCATCGCGCCCAGCAGCAGGATGACCGGCCAGTCGACCGACGTATAGACCGAACGAAGTGGGACGACCCCGAGTGCGGCATAGGCAAGCGCACCGGCGGCGAACGCCACCGCAACCGGCAGCACTCCCAGGGCGGTTGCCGCCACCGCCACCGCCATGATCAGCGTGGCGGTCAACGCCTGCCCCTTTTTAGGCACGCGAATATCGCGGGTGGCCAATGGCAGACAGCCAAATTGGGCAGCAAAACCCGACAAGGCCTCGGCCGGGCCCTGCATCAGCAGGACATCGCCCGCCTGAATCCGGGCCGTGCGCAAGCGCTTGATGGTGCGGCGCCCCTGGCGCGAAATGGCCAGCAGATTGATGCCGTAACGGGTGCGCAGCAGAATGTCGGTGGCCGAATGGTAAACCAGGGACGCATCCGGCATCACCACCAACTCCTGAATCACCACCACATCGGACGCATCCTTGTTCGGCCCTTCGGCGGCGGGCACGGCCTCGTCAGGCTCCGCTGTCTCTGCCTCGGCGTCTTTTGCGGCATCTTCCGCTGCGTTTTCTTCCGGGCTGGTAGGCACGTCCTCTTCAAGCTGGAGGCCCAGACTTGAAATCACCGACGACAGGGATTCAGGCTCGACTTCGATGACCAGAATATCGCCTTCCCGCACGATCCGCTCAGGGTTCGGCGCAGAAATGCGGACGTCGCGACGCACCATGCCGACGATCTGGGCGTCGGACTCATCGAGCATGTGCTCGACCTCGCGCAGGCTCTTGTTGGCCGCCTTGCTGCCCTCGACGACCCGGGCCTCGCTGATATAGGCGCCGGATTCGAAACTGCCGGCATCGCTTTGCTTGCGCGTCGGCACTAGGCGCCAGCCGATCAGGCCGACGAACAGGATGCCAACAAACGCGACCGACACGCCCACCGGGGCGAAGTCGAACATGGCAAAACCGCCCACCCCGGTCGATTCGCGATACCCCGAGACAATCAGATTCGGCGGCGTGCCGATCAGCGTGGTCATCCCCCCCAGAATCGACCCGAAAGCCAGCGGCATCAGCACCTTGCCGGCAGGCAGGTCATGCTTGGCCGCCATCTGGATGGCTAGCGGCATCAGCAGCGCCAGCGCGCCGACATTGTTCATGAAGCCCGACAATACGGCCGCCAGGCTGATCAGCGCCAGAATGCTCAGGGTGGGCCCGGCCGCAGCAGGCAGAACACGCTTCGCCAGCACATCCACCGCCCCGGAAATCTGCAGACCGTAGCCGAGCACCAGCACACAGGCGACCGTAATCACCGCCGGGTGGCCGAACCCGGCAAAGGCCTCCTTGCCCGGCACCAGGCCCGCGAATACGCATACCAGCAGCGCGCCCAGCGCCACCATGTCATGCCGCCAGCGGCCCCACAGGAACATGCCCATGGTTGCCAGCAACACTAAAATAATGATGGCTTGTTGAGTGTCCATAAAATCGCGCCTTGATCCAGGTGAGGAAAGCGGCTATTCCTGAAACCTGTCAGATTGTGGCCTACACATCCTCGATCCCTCGCGACTTGAGATGCCGGATGATCGTCGAGTCGCTGCGGTTTTTCGAAGTGGCCGCCTTCATGAAGATCACCACGCCATCGATATCGCGAATGATGCCCTTCAACCGGCTGTCTTCCGTGACCGTTTCACTGATCGATTCAAACGCATGATCCATCAGGTTCTTGTCGTGCCGCGCAATCCCGATCGCGTAGGCGAGATAGGCGGCCAGTCCGGGATGCCCGGAATGGATCCGTTTCGCCAGTTCCGACCAGGTTTTCAGCCAATGCTGCCATTCCAGTTCCGACAGCTTCTGGTCGTCAAGGTGCAGGAACAGCGTCGCATTCACCAGCTCTTCTTTCCATTCCCAGTCCGGCGCCTTTTCCTTGCGCCGCGCCACGATAACCGCGCGTTTATGAAACTCCAGGCAGCGCCCGCACTGGTAATAGCAGGCCAGCACGAACGACCATCCGAGCAGCGGTGTTTTGGTTTTCAGCAAGAAAGCCTCCTGTCAGGTTAGATGACCCCAAGTCGCATGCACGTCCGGCCTGAACAACGGGAATAAGCATGGCGTGAGCCATAGGCTTCACAAGGGCAACCGCAAGGCCGACAACTTCCACGAGAACATGCCCTCGCGATTGAAAACCAGACCCAGTGGTGCTTCTGTCGTGTCCTTCTTCTTCACCGTCACGACGAAGCGGTCAAAACTCTCATAGGCCATCGAAGTATCGGCATCCGGATCCGAAGCCTTCGCTTGCGCGGGATTCCCGGCAGGCTGTGGCTTGTCGCCTTTCATCATCATGGCCAGACCTTCCGGCGTGACCAGTGCGTCAACCATGGGATTGATGAAAGATGCCGCAAGCGCAGCGCCCAAAGCGGCGAAGGGATTGCCCTTCTGTTCTTTCGCGATCTCCGAAGCGAGTCGGGCATTGATACTGGCCTTTACGCTTGCCTTGATGGCGGGAAAGTCAACGTAACCTGACAATTTGGCGGCATCTTTTGTCTCAACAGCGAACCTCATACTGCTGACGGCGAGGTGCGGCGTGAAGTAGAACCAGGTGCTGAAAACGGCGAATACGATCGCGACGGCAAGTTTGGACTGAGCGCTCAAGTTGATCCTCCGGGAAATGGCATATGTTCGACCCTTGCGGCCCGCTAGAGACGGGTTTGCTGCAACGCCGGACCATTGGTCACTTTGCCACACCTGAAAGCAAACCTCGCAGAGTGGCGGCGAGCAGGGGTGCGAGAACCGTGACAACGAGTACCAGCGGCCAAATGTTGCCCCCCTGAAAGATTTAAGCGTCCAGGAGCTGCGTCCACGTTTTATGTTGAACGAAGCGACCGAAGCCAAACTCGAACGCCAGGGTGAGGCCAAGCCAGAACACCCCGATGAAGCCATATCGTGACGCACGCAGCGGCCCGAACCAGGGCACGAGCAAGGTCGACACGCCCACAATGCAGAGCGACAGCAACAGGCCGCTTACAATGAAAGCCGGAACCCCGCCCACCGTCGGCACCAGAAATTCCTCCCGGAACGCTCCATTGAAGATCGCGCAGACAAGGATGAGCAGCCAACCGGCGGCGGCCTTGGATACAAGCACGAGCGCGGATGCGATCTTCATGCCTGGCGAATGGGCGGCCAATCGCTATGCCGCCCTGCTTCAGTCGTATTCCCGACTATAAAACGCATCGAAGCTGCTCTGTTCGCCAGCCTGCGCTTCCAGCCGCACGCGCGGGGTCAGCTGGTACAGCACCTTGACCACCTGGCTCAGCCCGTCGAGACTTTGCTCGTAGCTCAGGGTGGCGCGTGAAGACAAGCGCTTGCCGACGCTGACAACGGTGCTTGTGAGATCTTCGCCGCTGCCGGCGCGCACGTCAAAGCTGTCGATCCCAAGTGAATCAGCCAGTTTCGACTGAAAACTCACCGAATCGGCCTGGCTCAGCAAGGCGGCGGCGGCCACCTGCATCAGCACGAACTCCTGTTGGCCGGTGGTTTCCAGACCGTGCCCCAACACTAGCCAGGAGAGCTTTTCGGTATCGGGCAGGGCGGGATCGGAATACAGCTTCACCACGGGACGCAGCACGGTTCCACTCACCTGCACGCCGGCCTTGACCGTCGGGTTCTTGCGCACGGCAAGCACGTCGAGGCCGGGATTGTCGATCGGCCCGACAAACCGCAGGATGCCGCGCTCAATATCGAGCGTTTGCGCATAGGCCGCGTAGCGACCTTCTTCCACCTTGATCGTGCCCTCGCCGCGCAGCACCTGGTTGGCGGTGAAGACGCGCAGCTGGCCGCCGAGCCGGGCATCGAGTCCGGCGCCCTTGAACAGGAAGTCCTTGCCCAGGTTGAGTTTCAGGTCGAGCGCCAGCGGCAGGCGCTGCGCCAGCGGTTTCTCGCGCGGGGGACGACCAACGATGACCACATCGCTCGACAGTACCGGCTTGGTCGCTTCAGGCATTTCGAGGCGGGCGCGGTCGGCAGTCAGTTCGCCGGTCAGTTCGAGGCGTTTCAGATCGAGCTTGAGACGGGTGCTGCCAGACACGACGACACGGCGGTCGCTGCGGTTGCTCGCGGCAAACTTTTCAAAGTCCAGCGTCAGCCCGGCCTGCGGGTTTTTCAGCTGTGCCTCGCCGCTGACCACGATGCGTCCGCTCTGCCCCTTGAGTTCGCCCTGTTGCACCCGCACCCGGTCATCGGCCAGCACCAGTTTCAAATTGCCATCGGTGATGGCGATGCCCTCTTCCGGCATCGTAAAGCGAATCTGGCTGGCGTCGACCTGGCCGTCGATACGCGGTGCGGCCAGGCTGCCGCTGCCGGCGAGTTGCGCAGCCAGACGCGCATCCAGCCGGATGCCAACCGGCAGGAAGGATTTGGCCATGCGCAGGTTGGGCACGTTGAGCGTGGCCGTCCACGCCAGCGGCGCACTGCGCGGCAAGTTGAACGCGACCCCTGTGCGCGCGAGTGTGGCGCGCCCATCGGCGCGCACCGTCCCCGCCTCGAGCGTATCGGCCTGCAGGCGGGCGGTCACAAGGCTGGCAGCCGCTTCAATATCCAGCGCGAGCGTGGTCAGGCCCAGGTTCATCGCCGGATCGGTCAGCCGCACATCGCCGCTCTGGCGCACCAGGCGCGCCTGGCCGTCGAGGGTGTCGCCCAGGTTCAGGTTCCAGTCGCCGCTGACCCGCAGCGTGGTGGTGAACGGTGGTGCGGATTCCAGCACGGCGAGCAACGGTGCCAACGGCAGATTGGTCAGGGTGCCGCGTGTTAACAGCTGCGTGCCCTGGCGGTTAAACTGCGCCACGTTGACCTGACCGCCGGCCAGCGTCAGCGCCAGCCTGCTCACCTGCTGCTGGTCGCGCCCCAGCACCAGCGTGGCCGGTGCAGTGAGCGTCATCGGCCACGCGCCCAGCACCTCAGCCTGATTCAACTGACCGCGCCAGATTTCGTCTGCGCCCAGCCCGCCGGCAAGCGAGGCTTCCACCCGCCAGTCGCTCAGCCGCGCATCGAGCGCCAGCGTGTGCGCATTGCGGCGGCCCTGGACCGTCGCGCGCGCCAGATGGATGCGCTGTCCGGCCAGTTGCAGCCCGCGCGCCTCGAGCTGGCCGTTGAAGGCGCCGGTCGCCGCCGCCTGCATGCCGAGTTTCAGTCTCAGCGAGTCTGCGCCAATCTCGCCCGGCAAGCGCAGGCCGCTGGCATTGAGTTGCGCGTCGATCTGGGGCTGACGCGGATCGCCGCTGGCGCTGCCGGTGCTGGTCAGCCGCCCCGCCAGTCCCAGTTTCAGCCGGGCCAGCGCCGGCGCGTCGATGTCCCACGTCAGACGGTCGCCCGCGCGGCCGTACGCCCCCTTGACGCGAGCGCGGTTGCCGGCCAGATCGAGGTCGATATCGGCATCGCTCAACTGGCCATCGGCATAGCGCAAGCGTCCCTGACCCTTGACCGGACGCCCTTCGAGTTCGCCTGGCGGCAGGGTGAAGAGCGTCTGCAGGCGCAGCGTCGGCAGCAACGCGCCGCTCACTTCGCCGCGCGCGTTGAGACGGGCACGCGGAAAATCGCCGAAGCGCGCGGGATTGATCCCGGTGGCATCGAACTCGGCGTTGAAGGCGCGGCTGCCATCGAGCCGCACGCTGCCCCTGGCCGTCAACCCGCCAACCTGACCGCTGAACGTCGCGTCGCGCAAATGCACCACCCGATCCGCATGGCTCAGCACAAAGCGGCCCTGGCCCCAGGTTTCGGCCACCTCGGCAGTCAGCGTCTGGCTTGCCGCATCGCCCGCCAGATTCAGCGCGGCGCGGATTCGGGTGGCATTGAGATCGCGATGGACACCCGCCAGATCGAGACGCGGGCTGTTCAGGTTGACGCTGAAACGCCCGTCGCGCCACTGACCGTCGCCGCTGAATTGGCCGGCCGCGCCGAGGTCGATCGATAATGCGCTGAAATCGGCCTTCACGGTGTCGCCGAGCACTGCGCCGGTCAGGTTGGCGAGCGGCAGGCGTTGCTGGTCGAGCCGACCGGCCTGGGCATTGGTCAGACTGAAGGTGCCGAGCAGGCGTTCGCCTGGCTGGCCCTCAAACACGCCCGAGAACGCCAGCGCGGCATGCGGCGCTTCCGCCGAGAATTGGCGGGGGTCGATGCCCTCGCCCGCCACCACCAGCCGGGGCAGGCGCACGCGGGCAAACGGCGCGGCTTCGCCGGTGGCCATGAACCGCATCGTGTCGGCCTGGGCATCCAGCTTGAAGGCGATGGCCGCCAGCCGGCCCGTCACGCCGAGCGTGGCCCGGATTGGCATCGGGTCGTCGCGCGCGGCGGTGACGCGGCCCTGCAGCGCAAACGGCGCATCCTGGTTGATTTCTAGTTGCCCGTTTGCGTTCGCCCATGGCGTCCTGGCCGCGGCGCTGAGGCGGTAGCGGCCATCGCGGCCGTCAAGCGTGCCGCGCAGGGCGTGAAAACTCAAAGTGGAACCGGCATCGACGACATCGAGCTGTTCCACGTCCCACGCCGCCACCTTGACGCCCACCGGAAGCCGCAGGCTGGCCGGCAGCTGGGGCAGCGTCGGGTCTTTTTTCAGGATGTCGACCCGCACCTTGCCCGCTGCCAGCAGGTCGACGTCGATCTGCCGCTGCAGCAAAGCGCGCGGTCGCCATTCCAGGCGCACACGCTCAAGCGTGATGCGCTGTGTTTCGGTTGCAAGAATCAGTTTGCTCAACTGAATAGGCGTACCCAGGTGGCCGTGCACGCCCTCGATCGCCACCCGGCCACCGCTCAGCGCAGTCGCCGACTCAGCCAGCCAGCGAAAACCTGGCGCGGTATGCGCCAGCCACAGCGCCGCCGCCAGCACCCCGGCCACGACCACTCCGAATGCCGCCAACCCCCAGGCGACTCGCTTCAAAACGATACCCCCAGCGAGAAATGCAGACGGAACTTGTCGATGGCTTCGCCATACGCCAGATCGAGATTCACCGGCCCGACCGGCGAGCGGTAGCGCGCGCCCAGTCCATAGCCGAACACCGGCGACAGGCTGCCCAGGCTATCGGCAGCATCGCCGGCGTCGACGAACAGCGCCATGCCCCAGTCGCCATTGAAGAAATAGTTGTATTCGGCGCTGCCGGTGGCGAGATAGCGCACCGACGTCACGCCGCCGGTGAGCGTGCGGCCGATGCTCTGGTAGGGATAGCCGCGCACCGAATTGTCGCCGCCGGCACGGAACAGAAAGTCGGTGGGAATGCCGTCGCGGCTGTCGGCCAGCACGCTGCCGAATTCGCCACGCAGGATCAGCCGCCCGCTCCGGCCGGCCGGGTAATACTGGGTGTGGCGCCCGAGCAGGCGCAGAAAACTGGTATCCGACAGCAACGCATCGCTCGCCCCGCCGCCCTGCAGGCTCAGCACGTGGCCGCGCCTCGGATACATTGCGCGCCCCACGGTGCGCTGGGTCCACGCGTAGTTGACGCTCAGCGCCTGGTTGCGGTTGTCCAGCGCATTGGCGATGGTCTGCTCCTCGGTCTGGTATTGCAGCGACAGCGTCGTCTCGATCTGCCCGCGCGTGCGGCTGCGCTTGGCTGCCAGCACGGTGGAACGGGTTTCCTGCCCCTCGATGTCTTCCTGCTTGAGCTGCAGGCCGACGCTGTTTTCATAGCCCTTGGCATTACGCGGCCACGCCAGCTCTGCCGACCCGGTCTGCCGCGCGGTTTCCAGGCGCGCGTCGAGCTTCAGGCGCATCCCGCGATCCAGAATGTCGCGATGCAGCCACGATCCCTGCACCCTCGCGCCGGTATCGGTGCTGATGCCCGCGCCCACGCTGAAGCGCTTTTCAGGCCGCTCCACCACCTCGACCTGGATCGGCACCGCCGCCGCCCGCGCAGGATCAGGCTCGATGCGCACCGTGGCCTCCGCAAAATAGCCGCTCGCCTCAAGCGCCGTCTGATAGTCCAGCAAATCCTGCTGGCGATAGGGTTGACCAGGCTTCGCCGGATTGAGATTGCGGACGATATCCTCGGGGTAGCGTTTTGGGCCGCTGATCACCGGCTCCCCGTAAAAGAAGGCCGGCCCGCTGTCCACCGTCAGCGACACGTCTGCCGAATGCGTGGCCGGGTCGACCCGCGCCTCGCTCGCCGAAATCCGCGCGGTCTGGTAATTCGCCGCCAGCAAGGGCCACAGCACCGACTGCTTGGCGGCGTCCCAGTCCGCCTGGCGAAACGGCATCCCCTGTTTTAGCGACAGACTCCGCCCAACAGCGGCCCGCAGCCTGGCGGCGTCGGTGCGTGTTTTCAAGTCGCCCTCAAGATTGAGGGTCACGCTGCGCACCGTGGTGCGCACCCCGGATTCGATCCGATACGCCACCCGCCAGCTATCGCCCACCCATTCCACCGCGCTTTCCACCTGCGGCGAAAAATAGCCCTCGGTCGCCAGCAGGTCGCGCGCCGTCTGCTCGCTTTGCCGCTGCAAGCGCGCCATCTCCTCGGCGTCCAGCTTCTCGCCCAGCTTCGCCGCCCGCGCCGTTTCCAGATGCATCAGCAGCGTTTTGAGTTCATCCGGCGCCGCCACCTCTACCGTCAAGGCGTGCGCCTGCCCCGCGCACAAGGCGGCACAGAACACCAAGGCTTTAAAGCAGGATGAATGCAAGGCAATTCAGATCGGAAAAACAGCAAACCATTTTAGGCGGTGCGCTGGCATCGGGCAAAACCACTACGAAATCAGACCCGGAAAATTACAGATACGCTTGAGAGCTTGAGAGCTTGAGAGCTTGAGGGGGTTGAGGCCGGAAGACTGAGTCCGACCAGCTGCCGCCGTTCGATGATTCCGGCAAGCAGTCATTTGAACGACTGCTGAATTCAAAAACCTGCCGGAAGGCCAGCTCACACAACTCGGCCATTGCGGCCGGAGGCGCCGACCAAATCCAATGGCCGGTGACGCGCTGATTGCTGCCGTTGACGCGGTGCTCTGCCTGAACGGCAGCTTTTCAATACAGCGAACGCGTACACTCGACCCCTATGCATGGATATCAACTAGGCGTAGTTGTGTCGAGAAGAACGAGCGGGCCCCGCGGTAGCACTCATCAGCTACCGGCGCATTCTTTACATAGTTTCAGCCACTGAAGAAACGGCATGAGCGAGTCCGGCGCACGGTACCGTCGCATGGTGGAGTCGGGAGACTCCAGCCGGGCGAGCGTTTTTTCTTTCACTGCCAAGTCGGCCCGCGGGTGATTGTTGTTCTCTTGTGCCTGTGCCACAGCGCGATCACGTTGAACGATACGCTCCGCCGCAGCAGCTGAAGTGCGGTAATAGTGTCACGGCGTGTGCGGTAAATCGAGAGTTGTATGTTTCCCATGATGGCCACCTAAAGTGGATCCCTCACTGCACTCTGCTGCGGAAACTATGTCTAGAAAATCGCCGACCGACCTTACCAATGGCCGCGCCGCGCCTGAGTAAAACCGCTCTGGACCCTTACGACCCACGCCAAGTCGAAATCTATGCATAGTGGCCGTTGTAAAGCTTTACATAGCGACCCGTTGCCGACATTCGCGTGCAATGCGCTGATTGGCCAATACAATCAATCAATAAAGCAACAAGGTGCAGACAATGACCCCAACGATCAATGAATTTACCCTACCCAGCCTGACCGGCGGCACTCTACGCCTGGCGGACTATGCCGGCCAGGTGATGTTGCTGGTCAACACCGCCAGCGAATGTGGTTTCACACCACAATATGCTGGCCTGGAGGCCTTGTGGCGGGCATACCGGGAACGCGGATTTGTCGTTTTGGGACTTCCCTGCAATCAGTTCGGCCATCAGGAGCCGGGCGACGCAGCCGAGATCGGCCAGTTTTGCAGCAAGAATTACGGCGTCACCTTTCCCATGTCCGGCAAGATCGAGGTCAATGGCGCCCAAGCGCACCCGCTCTACCAATACTTGACGCGTAGCGCGCCTGGTTTGCTCGGCACCGAGGCGATCAAGTGGAATTTCACCAAGTTTCTGGTGGACCGCAACGGTGAGGTGGTCGCGCGCTATGCTCCCACCTCCATGCCGGCCGACCTGACGGCAGAAATCGAGCGACTCCTGTCTATTCCGCCAGTTGAGGTTTGACGGCGATGAGCAGTATCTGAAGTGCTTTTTTTACATCACCCTTCGTCAAACGCGATGTTGTGTAAGTGAGAAATCTTGAACAGCGCAACGATCAGCAAAAATGATGAACCCGCCCCGAGCAGCCTGCCGGAGGCCGACCAAACGCGCCTGCGACACCTGCTTGAGACGCAGAAATATGCGGTTCTGGCCACCGACAACCACGGCCAGCCCTACACCAGCCTGATGGCTTATTCGATTACCGATGATTTGCGCGCCTTTATCCTGATGACTGAACGCGGTCGCCTGAAATACGAGAACCTGATGTCCAACCCGCGGGTCGCGATCATGATCGACAACCGGGAAAACTTGGGCAGCGATCTGGATGAAACTATCGCGGTGACGGCCCAGGGCGTGGCGGAAGAAATCAGCGCCGAGGGGCGTAATTCAGCGCGGGCATTCTGTCTGGCGCGGCATCCTGCCTTGCAGTCATTCGCCGAATCGCCCAGCTGCGCCTTCATTCGCATCCAGGTCACTTCTTATGTGATCGTGCGGCAGTTTCAGGACGTGATCGAATGGCGCATTGCAAGCTGAAGTTGAGTACAGCACATGCTCGAAATTAATCGTCTTGCGCGCCAGTTCAATGGCCGCAGTGTGCTGCGCGATGTCTCGCTGCAACTGCAAGCCGGCGAATATGTGGCAATTGTTGGCGAATCCGGCGTCGGCAAATCGACGCTGCTCAACCTGATTGCCGGGCTTGATCGGCCGGATAGCGGGCGACTCATTCTCGATGGCGTCGATTACAGCCAACTGGATGAAGCGGCGCTGACCCGATTACGGCGCGACAAACTCGGCTTCATTTTTCAGGCTTTTCATATCCTGCCGCATCTCAATATTCTGCAAAACGTGGCGTTGCCGCTCTGGCTGCAGGGCGAGAAGGACAGGAAGGGCAAGGTCGCGGATGCGGCGGCGCAGCAGTTGCTGAATGCCGTTGGCCTCGGCGAGCGGCATGCCAGTTGGCCGCGTGAGCTTTCCGGTGGCGAAATGCAACGCGTGGCCATCGCCCGCGCTTTAGTGCATCGCCCGCGTCTGGTGCTGGCAGATGAGCCCACAGGCAATCTCGACCCGGCCAACGCCGCCAAAGTGCTGGCCTTGCTTGCAGAGCGTATTCGCGAAGCAGGCGCCATCGGCATTCTGGTGACCCATTCGCGAGAGGCCGCAGCGACCACGGATCGGGTGTTGCACCTGACCGAAACCGGGTTGCATGGATGAGGCTGGCGCCGGTTTTTCTGGGATCGCTGGCCCGGCGACGCCTGGCCACCTTGTTTTCGCTGGTCGCCATCATTCTTGGCGTGTCGCTCGGCATGGCTGTGCAGGCAGTGCATGAAGCGGCGTTGAACGAGTTTGCTCGCGGTGTGCGCTCGCTGGCCGGCACGGCTGATCTGCAAGTGGTCGGCCCGCGCGGCGGGTTTGATGAAAACCTGTATGGCGTTGTCGCCAGCCGTGCCGAGGTTGCCGCTGCCAGCCCGGTGCTCGAAATCGATGTTGGATTGGTCGGACGGGATGAAAATCTGCCACTGTTCGGGGTCGACGTGTTCGCGCTGGCGCAAGTCACGCCCACCTTGCTGCCGCGGCCGGTTTTTACTGAATCTCTCTCTCCAGCTAACCGGTTCGCCACGCTGGCGCAGGACAACGTCTTTCTCAGTTCAGCCGCGCAGCAAGCCCTTGGCCTCAAGACTGGGCAATACATCGAATTTAAGGCCGGCAGCGGCAAGTTAAGTTTTGGGGTTGCTGGCGATATTCCGGGCGCGGATGAAAACCGCCGTCTTGCCGTCATGGACATTGCCGCCGCGCAGTTTGCTTTCGGCAAGATCGGGAAGATTTCACGTATCGATTTGCGTCTGGCGGAAGGGGTTTCGCCCGCTGTTGCGCGGCAATCCCTGCAACCCTTGTTGCCTGCCGGGGTGCTGATTGAAGTGCCTGAAGCCGCTGCCGATCAGGCAGGAAATCTGTCTCGCGCCTACCGGGTCAACCTGACCATGTTGGCGGCGATCGCGCTCCTCACCGGCGGCTTCCTGGTCTTTTCGGCGCAAGCCCTGTCGGTGGTTCGGCGGCGCACAGAATTTGCTTTTTTGCGTGCGCTCGGCCTGTCCCGGCGCAGCCTGTTCTCCTGGCTGTTGGCTGAAGGCGCAGCGGTTGGACTGATCGGCGGCGTGCTCGGCGTCATCCTCGGGCATGGCTTGGCCTGGGGCGCGCTGGCACTGCTTGGTGGCGATCTCGGCGCCGGCTATTTTTCCGGCCTGAAGCCGGAGTTGGTGTTTCAGCCGCAGGCCGCTGCCGTTTATGTCCTGCTTGGCTTGCTGGCCGGCCTTGCCGGCGCCTGGTTGCCAGCTCGCGAGGCCGCCACGGTATCGCCCGCGCAGGCTTTGAAGTCAGGTGATGAAGCCAACTTGCTCGGTGGCCGCAGTCATCCCTGGCTCGGTTTCGGTTTGCTCGCCACCAGTGTTGCCGCCAGCGCGATTCCACCGCAGCAGGGTTTGCCGATTGGCGGCTATCTGGCGGTTGCCTGCCTGCTGGCGGGTGGTGTCTTGTTGTTGCCGGCGCTGGCAGCCGGCATCGCCCGCCTGTTGCCCGCGCGCGGTCCGGTGCCGGCCCGGCTCGCCGCGGCTCGCCTTGGCGCCGCGCCCGGCCATGCGGTGGTGGCCGCCGCGGGCGTCATGACCAGCGTTGCGCTGGCGGCAGCCATGGCGATCATGGTTGCGTCGTTCCGCGATTCCGTCGATCAGTGGTTGCATCAGCTTCTGCCGGCCGATCTCTACCTGCGCGCAGGCAGCGCCCAGTCCAGTGTTTATCTCGACCCAGCCCAGCAAGCCCGGATTGCGGCAGTCAAAGGTGTAGCGCACAGCAGCTTTACCCGCACCAACAGTGTGCGACTAACCGCGGGCAAGGCGCCGGTTGCCTTGATCGCGCGGCCGATTGCGGAGGATGGGGCTGATCTGCCGCTGGTCGGGGCGCGGCGTCCGAGTTCGCAAGCCTCAATCTGGATTTCCGAGGCAATGGTCGATCTCTATGGCTGGCGGCCGGGACAAATGGTCGAGTTGCCTTTGGCCGGGCGCCTGATTCCGCTCCATGTCACCGGTGTCTGGCGCGATTATTCCCGCCAGACCGGCGCCATCATGATCAATCTCGCCGACTATCGGCGGCTGACCGGTGATCCACTGGTCAATGACGCGGCCATTCACCTGGCAGCGGATGCGTCGATCGAGCAGGTGGCGGAGGCTCTGACGGCGCTGGCCGGGCCAGGAATGCTGGAGATTGCCCGGCCAGGCGAAATCCGCGCCATTAGCCTGCAAATTTTCGACCGTACGTTCGCCATCACTTACTTGCTGGAAGCAGTCGCCGTGGCCATCGGTCTCGCCGGTGTCGCCGCCAGCTTTGCCGCGCTGGCGGCAGCGCGACGGCGCGAATTCGGCATGCTGCGCCATCTTGGCCTGACGCGTCGCCAGATCGGCTGGATGTTGGCGCAGGAAGGTGCGCTCGCCGCCGCGGTTGGCGTCTTTGCCGGACTGCTTGCCGGCGGTGCAATCGGCATCGTGTTGATTGAAGTGGTCAACCGGCAAAGTTTTCACTGGAGCATGGATCTGCACGTGCCCTGGGGCTCTCTGGCGCTGTTCGGCATCAGTTTGGTCGGCCTTGCCGCCCTTGCCGCCCTGCTCGCCGGACGCCAGGCCATGCGGCAGGATGCTGTGCTCGCGGTGCGCGAGGATTGGTGATGAAGCGGCGCGATTTTCTCCTCGCCCTTGCCAGTCTCAGCGTGTGTCGGGGCCAGGTTCAGGCTGCGGAAAGCGTCCGCTTTGGCCGTGTGGTGCCGGGCCGCAAACTGGTGTTTCCCGCCGATCACGGCGCGCATCCCGATTTTCGTACCGAATGGTGGTATGCCACGGGTTGGCTCAGCTTGCCGGATGGCAGCCCGCTGGGTTTTCAGACGACGTTCTTCCGCGTCAGAACTGGGGTTGGCGAAGACAATCCCAGCGCGTTTGCGCCGCGTCAGTTAATTCTTGCCCACGCCGCTATCGCCGACCCCAAGCTGGGGCGTTTGCGTCATGCCGAACGCGCCGCCCGGGTCGGGTTTTCTCGCGCCGGCTATGCAACCGGTCAAACCGGAGTCTGGGTGGGCGATTGGCTATTTGAACAGCATCAAGGCAACTATTTGGCCCGGGTGCGCGCCGACGATTTCGCTTACTCGCTTAAGCTCGTTCCGATCGGCCCCCCGATGCTCAACGGCCGCGCTGGTTTCAGCACCAAAGCGCCCGATCCGAGGCATGCCAGTTACTACTACAGCCAGCCGCAACTCAACGTG
>JAWOJD010000027.1:0-10689 GCA_046484355.1 Thiobacillus sp. | reverse complement strand
GCATGCTGAGTGCGCGCGATGCCACGGTCGGCATCGCGCTGGCGCGCGCCCATCTGCCGGAGGTGATCCTGATGGACATCAATCTGCCCGGCATCAGCGGCATCGCGGCACTGAAAATCCTGCATGAAGATCCGGCAACGACGCACATCCCGGTGCTGGCCATCAGTGCCAATGCCATGCCACGCGATATCCAGCAAGGCCTCGAGGCCGGATTCTTCCGCTATCTCACCAAGCCGATCAGGATCAACGAATTCATGGATGCGCTGGATAGTGTGCTGGCGCTGGCGGAACCTGAATTGGAGGGCGCAATCAGCCCGGCGCTCCGGTGATGGTGAATGCCGACGATATTCTGAACGCCAGCATCCTGATCGTGGACGATCAGGATGCCAATGTGCAGTTGCTGGAGCACATGCTGCGCGATGTCGGCTATCGGTGCATTACGTCGACGATGGACCCGCATGCCGTCTGCGCGCTGCATCGCGACAATCTCTACGACCTGATTCTGCTCGATCTGCAGATGCCGGGCATGGATGGCTTCCAGGTGATGGAAGACCTGAAGGAAATCGAGGCCGATGGCTATCTTCCCGTACTGGTGATTACGGCTCAGCCAAGCCACAAGCTGCGGGCGCTGAGTGCCGGCGCGAGGGACTTCATCAGCGAACCCTTTGACCTGATGGAAACCAGGACGCGCATCCACAACATGCTGGAAGTACGCTTGCTGTACAAGCAGCTCGAGCAGTACAACCGCGCACTGGAATCCATGGCGCTGCATGATGCGCTGACCGGACTGCCGAACAGGCGGCTTTTGTTTGACCGGCTTGCGCTGTCCATCGCCCATGCGCACAGGAACAAAAGCACAATGGCGGTGATGTATCTGGATCTGGACGAATTCAAGCAGATCAACGATACCCTGGGACACGATGCGGGCGACACGCTGCTTCGGATGGTCGCCGACCGTCTGGTTTCCGCGGTGCGACAGGAAGACACGGTGGCGCGCCTGGGGGGCGACGAATTTGTGATCGCGTTGTGGGAATTAAGCCAGGCAGACGATGTCGCCAGGCTGGTGTCAAAAGTGATCCAGGCCGTGTCACACCCCTATCGCATTCAAGGCCGCGACGTGAACATCACCGCCAGCATCGGTGTCGGCATTTATCCCACGCATGGCGATGAGGTGGGGACGCTGATGAAGAGCGCGGATCTGGCCTTGTATGACGCCAAGCGCGCAGGCAAGAACGGTTTCGAATCGCGGCGTGAACCGTCCCGCTGGTGATGGCACCTGGTTGACGTAACAGGGACCATACGGCCATCTCAGTTCCAATAAATGAAAGAAGATTTTATGGTGAGCACCAACGATATTCTTAACGCCAGCATCCTGATCGTCGACGATCAGGATGCCAATGTGCAGCTGCTGGCGCAATTACTGCATGAATCAGGCTACGTGCACGTTGCTTCGACGATGAATCCGCGCGAGGTGTTCGCGCTGCATCGCAAGAACTGCTACGACCTGATCCTGCTCGATCTGCAGATGCCTGGCATGGATGGCTTCCAGGTGATGGAAGGGCTCAAGACTAACGAAGCGGACGGCTACCTGCCGGTGCTCGTGATCACCGCCCAGCCAGGCCACAAGCTGCGTGCATTGCAAGCCGGCGCCAAAGATTTCATCAGCAAGCCGTTCGATCTGGTCGAAGCCAAGACGCGCATCCACAACATGCTGGAAGTGCGTCTGCTATACAAGAAGCTCGAGCAATACAATCAGGCGCTGGAACAGACGGTGCACGAACGGACCGCCGAATTGCGCGAAAGCGAAGCCCGTTATCGCAGCCTGACCGAACTGGCCTCCGACTGGTACTGGGAACAGGACGAGAACATGAATTTCACCAAGGTTTCCGGTCCGGTCCTGGAAATGCTCGGCATCCGGGTCGGCGCCCTGGCGGGAGACGCTAACGGTGCCCCGATCACCGGCTGGGATGAAGCTCAGCGTGAACTGCTGCAGGCCACCATTGCCGCCCGCCAGCCTTTCCTGGATTTCACCTACAGCCGCGTCAATGCCGACGGCACGAAACAGCAGTTCAGGGTCAGCGGCGAGCCGATGTTCACCCAGTCCTGCCGCTTCATCGGTTACCGCGGCATCGGGGTGGAAATCACCAACAATAAATAAAACGCATCAACGCCAAGATCAGAAATGACAACCCTCGACCATCCCAGCCAGAACCATCTTCTCGCGGCCCTGCCGACGGCGGAATTTGAACCCCTGGCACCGCATCTCGAACTCGTCCAGCTGCACCTCGGTGAAATGCTGTACGAGCCCGGCAGCCAGTTGAAATGTGCCTATTTCCCGACCACCGCTATCGTCTCGCTGCACTATGTCATGGAATCCGGGGCCTCGTCCGAATCCGCGGGCGTGGGCAACGAGGGCGTCGTCGGCGTGTCCTTGTTCATGGGCGGCGAGACCACGTCGAGTTCGGCCGTGGTGCAGACCGCGGGCTACGCATACCGGCTGGAAAACCGCAAACTCATGCAGGAATTCAATCGCGCCGGCTTGTTCCAGCATTTGCTGCTGCGCTACACCCAGGCGCTGATGACCCAGATGTCGCAGACCGCAGCTTGCAATCGGCACCACTCGGTGGAGCAGCAGTTATGCCGCTGGCTGTTGCTGACACTGGATCGATTGCCATCGAACGAGTTGGTCATGACGCAGGAGTTGATCGCCCACATGCTCGGGGTCCGCCGCGAAGGCATCACCGAGGCTGCCGGAAAGTTGCAGCATGCGGGGGTGATCAGTTACCGCCGCGGCCACATCGCGGTACTGGATCGCGGCGGACTGGAAGCCCGCGTCTGCGAATGCTACGCTGTGGTGAAAACGGAATTGGACCGTCTTCTGTGCGACGTGAAATATCGTCAGGGCGCCTCCGACTCAACACCCGCTACCCCAAGATGACCGCGCCGCAATGTGGGCATGCTGCGTTTCGTTTGCCTTCGGCGCTCTCACCCGGCGGACGTGAGCTTTCGGCTCTATGTGCGCCAGCAGACAGACAGCAAAGCGGACACGCCCTAAGCTTGAATTGTCAGAGCCAGCCTATGTGCGATCTCCGCCGCGTGGCAGCGTGCGCATCCTTTAATGAGCAGCGGGCCTGGCGAAGAAAAGTGCCTGCCCGGCAAGGTTTGCCGAGGCATCGCTCCCAAGCCCAAACCATCGAAGGAATCCCATGAAAACACTACGAAACTTCGCACTGAGTGCTATTACTACAACCATGTTGCTTGGCCTCGTTGGATGTGCCGGCATGTCGTCACAGGACAAGAGTACCGCGATCGGTGCCGGGGTCGGTGCCGTCGGCGGCGCCGTCCTGACAGGCGGCAGCGCAGTCGGAACCGTGGGTGGCGCGGCCGTCGGCGGTGTCATCGGACACGAAGTCGGCGATTGATGATCGACATGCGCTGCGCCGGGCCCACCCGGTCGGCGCAGTGCGGTTGCTTAACTGCGGATTGCGGGCCCCGCGCCAAAAAACCACTTCTTGGGAGTCATAAACATGTTACAAACCATTGCAATTATCCTGATCATTCTCTGGGTGCTGGGTCTGGTCTCTTCCTACACCATGGGGGGGTTCATCCACATCCTTCTGGTCGTCGCGGTCGTGATCCTGCTGCTGCGTTTGGTCCAAGGTCGAAGCCTGTAAAACCGCCTGGAACGTTCTATGCTGTGAAATCCAGGTTGATCAATGCGATCGTTCACGATTGCGGTTTCCCCGGCTTGTTCTTCACGCATGGGGTGAATCAGACAGCAAACCCCTATTGGAGAAAATGAAATGGATGCGATGAAAATGCTGGGCGTTGTACTTATCGTTGCAGGTGGCCTGGGCTTGTTATATGGCGGGTTCACCTACACCCAGGATACGCACGAAGCCAAACTGGGCCCGATCGAACTTTCGATCAAGGACAAGAAGACCGTCAACATCCCCATCTGGGCCGGCGTGGGGGCCATCGCGGCAGGTGCATTTCTGCTGATTGCGCGTAAAAAGTAGCAGTGGGCTCACTCGCTGGCATCCACTTTTTGTGGCGGCCAGCCGGATACGTTCACTACGTAAAGGAAGACTGCTGGAAGCACCAGTCCCTGCCAGGCCAGCGTAAGCAAGTCGCTACGTATCGACAGCTCAAACGTGCCCGGTGTCATTGCCGGGTACAACGCATTAGGCCAGTGCCGCGCTGACCATCCTGAACCCAAGCAAGGAGCAGGTCATCGACATCAAAGCGTTCGGATTATTTTCTCGTACACGGAATGCGCTGCGGCGCGACCGCGATACCGAGTTGCTGCGTTCGGAACTGTTCAGCATCGAGCAGTTGAAGCGCCATGCGGTCACGCTGGCCGGACAGCACCAAATCGATCCGCGTCCCGGGCCGGACAGGTTGCTGCCGCGGCTGGCCGACAATGCGCGGGTTCTGCTGGCGGCCTACGACGTCGTCACCGCCGCGGCGACGCCGGGACAACGCATCGTTCCGGCCGAGGCCTGGCTGCTCGACAACTTCTACCTGATCGAGCAGCAGATCGGGATGGCACGCCGGCATCTGCCGCGCGGCTACAGCCGGCAGTTGCCGCGACTGGCCGATGGCCCGTCTGCCGGTTTCCCCCGCATTTACGACCTGGCGCTGGAACTGATTTCCCACATGGACGGCCGTGTCGACAGCGACAACGCCACCCAGTTCGTTGCCGCTTACCAGACCGCCGAGGGCTTGAAGCTGGGCGAACTGTGGGCCTTCCCCATCATGCTGCAGTTGGCGCTGCTGGAGAACCTGCGCCGCGTCGGGGTGCGCATTGCGCAGCGGCGCGAGGAGCGCGATGCAGCCATCACCTGGGCCGACCGCATGCTCGCCGCCGCCGAAAGCGAGCCCAAGCAATTGATCCACCTGCTGGCCGAATTTGCCAATGCCGATGTGCCGCTGACCGCGCCGTTCGTGGAGGAGTTCTACGACCGGCTGCAGGCGCAGGGGCCCGCCATGGCATTCGTCCAGACCTGGGTCGAACAAAAGCTGTCCGAACAGGGAGTGACCGCAACCGAGTTGTCGGAGGCGGCTGGCCGCACGGCCGCGGCCAACCAGATTTCCATCGCCAACAGCATTGGCAGCCTGCGCTTCATCGGCGCCATGGACTGGAAGCATTACGTCGAGTCGCTCAGCGTCGTCGAACAGACCCTGCGCGAAGACCCGTCAGGCATGCATGCCAGCCAGGATTTCGCCACCCGCGACCGCTACCGGCATGTCATTGAGGACGTGGCGCGACACAGCACGTGCAGCGAAATGGCGGTGGCACGCGAAGCCATCGTGCTCGCGCAGGCGGCTGCCGCGCAACGCAGCTCACACGACCGCAGCGCGCATGTCGGCTACTACCTGATCGACCGGGGGCGCTCGAACCTGGAGCGTTCAGTCGGCTGCCAGCTGTCGTGGAAATCCCGGATCGGCCGGGCAAGTCAACATGTCCGCTTGCCCCTGTATCTCGGCGCCATTCTGTTGCTTACGCTACTTGTAACAGCGGCCGTGCTATCAATTCCTGGCAGAGCCGGTCCGGGTGACGTACGGGTCTGGCTGTTTGCGCTTCCCCTCGTCATCGCAGCCTCGGCGCTGGCGGTCTCACTGGTGAACCTGCTGGTCACGCTCGCCCTGCCGCCGCGCGCCTTGCCCCGCATGGATTTTTCCAAAGGGATTCCGGACAGCCATCGCACCATGGTGATCGTCCCCACCCTGCTGGCAAGGCCGCAGGACGTCGATGATCTGCTCGAAGCCATGGAGATCCGCTATCTCGGCAATCGCGACCCCAATCTGTTCTTTGCTCTGCTGACGGATTTTCGCGACGCGCCCGAAGAGACGCAGCCAGATGACGCCGCCCTGCTCGCCTACGCACGCACCGCGGTCGAGGCGCTCAACGAAACCTACCGCGACGATCGTCCCTGCGTTTTCTATCTGTTTCACCGCCCGCGGGTGTGGAATCCGTTCGAGCGGGTGTGGATGGGCCACGAGCGCAAGCGCGGCAAGCTGGAGCAGTTCAATGCCCGGCTCCGGGGCGGGGCGCAATCAGCCTTCTCGGACATCGTCGGCGACCAGTCCATCCTCGGCTCGATCCAGTATGTCATCACCCTGGATACCGACACCCAGCTGCCGCGCGACGCGGCGCGCACCCTGGTCGGCAATCTGGCGCACCCGCTCAACCGGCCGGTCTACGATGCCGCCAAAGGCCGCATCGTAGAAGGCTATGCGATCCTGCAGCCGCGCGCCTCGATCAGCCTGACCAGTGCCAGCCAGTCGCACTTTACCAAACTGTTCGCCGGTGACGCGGGGCTCGACCCCTACACGCGCGAAGTCTCTGACGTCTACCAGGACGTGTTCGGCGAAGGCTCGTTTATCGGCAAGGGCATCTACGACGTGGATGCGTTCCGCCAGGCCGTCGACGGACGCTTTCCGGAAAACCTCATCCTCAGTCACGACCTGCTGGAAAGCGGCTATGCGCGTTCGGCGCTGGTGACCGATGTCGATCTCATCGAAGAGCATCCGGCCAGTTATGCCATCGAGGCCAGCCGGCGCCACCGCTGGATACGCGGCGACTGGCAGCTGGCCGGCTGGCTGCTGCCGCGCGTGCCGGGGCCGCCCGCCCCGGATGGATCGAAGGGAAAGCGGCAGGCCAACCCGCTGTCGGCGCTGTCGTGGTGGAAACTTTTCGACAACCTGCGGCGCAGCCTGGTAGCGCCGGCGCTGCTTGCCCTGCTGGCGGGAGGATGGCTACTGGGCCCGGGACCCGTGTGGCTGTGGACTCTGCTGGTGGTTGCGGTTGCGTGCCTGCCCATCCTGCTGTCCACCCTGATCGAGCTCATTCGCAAGCCTGAAGATCGCGACTGGCTGGTGCACCTGAGCCTGACCGGCAAAGCTGCGGGCCGCCCGATCGCGCTCGCCGTGCTGACCCTGGCCTTTTTGCCCTACGACACGCTGATTGGTCTGGGGGCGATCCTGCGCTCGGGGGTGCGCATGCTGTTCACCCGACACGGCTTGATGCTGTGGCAGCTGCCCGCCTACGCACGCCGCAACGCACGCCGATCGCTGACCGATTTTTTCCGGGAGATGTGGATCGCGCCGGTTCTCGCGGTAGCGCTGGGCGTGGCGTTGGCCATGGGGCAACCGACGGCGTGGCTGGCCGCGGCACCCCTCCTGTTGCTGTGGCTGCTTTCGCCCGTCGCCGGCTGGTGGATCAGCCGGCCGCTGGCCGCCTCCGTCCCCGACCTGAGCATCGATCAGCGGGCCTTCCTGCGAACGTCGGCCCGGCGCACCTGGCGCTTTTTCGCGGACTTCGTCGGTCCGCAGGACAACTGGCTGCCGCCTGACAACTTCCAGGAACATCCGGAACCGTCCATTGCCTCGCGTACCTCGCCCACCAACATCGGCATGTCGCTGCTGGCCGATCTGGCCGCGGTTGATTTCGGTTACCTCACGGTCGGGGAATGCCTGCTGCGCATCGACAACACGCTCACCTCGATGGAAAAGATGGAACGCTATCGCGGCCACCTTTACAACTGGTACGACACCCGCACCCTGCAACCCCTCCACCCGCGATACGTCTCGTCGGTGGACAGCGGCAACCTGGCCGGCAGCCTGCTCACCCTGCAGGCGGGCCTGGCCGAACTGAAGCACCAGCCGGTGCTGTCGGCCAACGCGCTCCAGGGACTGCAGGACACCCTGCAGGTGCTGGCCGAACAGCTGCCCGCCTCCCCCGCCCCCGAACTGGCGAAAAAGATCGGCCTGCTGCAGGATATCCTGCGCGCACTCACGCTGGACGGACCGCCGCAGACGCTCGCTGCCACTGCCAGCGCGCTGGACCAGATTCTGCGCACGGCCGGCACGCTGGCCGAATCGCTGCCGACAGATACGGGCATCGAGGACGATCTGTATTACTGGGCGCGGGCATTCGATCAGCAATTGCACGCCCTTCGCAATGAGCTGGCATCGCTGGTGCCCGATCCGCAGCATTTCAGCGCCATTCCAACCCGGATGGAACTTGCCAACACGAATGCGGCAAGCACGGGGGCGCAGGCGCAACTCGACCTCATCGATGATCTGATGAATCGCTGCCGCGATCTGGCGGCGATGGATTTCGAGTTTCTCTACGATGCCGCATGCGGCCTCTTGACCATCGGCTACGACGTCGGCGAACGGCGCCGCGATCCGTCGTGCTACGACCTGCTGGCATCGGAGGCACGCCTGGCCAGTTTCCTGCTCATCGCGCAGGGACAGGTGCCGCAAAAACACTGGTTCTCGCTCGGCCGCCTGCTCACCAGCCATGGCGGCGAGGTCAGTCTGATTTCGTGGAGCGGCTCGATGTTCGAGTACCTGATGCCGCAGCTGATCATGCCGAGCTACCCCAACACCCTGCTGGAACAAACCTGCAAGGCCGCGGTGTCGCGCCAGATCGAATACGGCCGGCAACGCGAAGTGCCCTGGGGCATTTCAGAATCCTGCTACAACGCCACCGACATGCACCAGATCTACCAGTACCGGGCGTTCGGCGTACCCGGCCTCGGCTTCAAGCGCGGGCTGGGCGACGACCTGGTGATTGCGCCCTACGCCAGCGCCTTGGCGCTGACGGTGATGCCGCGCGAAGCGTGCCGCAACCTGCAGACGCTGTCCGATCAGGGATTCCTCGGCGCCTACGGCTTTTACGAAGCGATCGACTACACGCCCACGCGGGTGCCGCGCGGCAAGCCGCATGCCATCGTGCGGACGTTCATGGCCCATCACCAAGGCATGAGCCTGTTGGCCTTCGCGCATGTATTGCTCGACCAGCCGATGCAGCGCCGATTCATGTCCGATCCGCTCGCACGGGCGACCGAACTTCTGCTGCAGGAACGAGTGCCGAAGAAGGGCGCCACCCTGCACCCGCACGCGGCCGAAGTGAGCGCCGCCGCCCGTCCGCCCAGCGCGGACGTCGGTTCGATCATGCGCGTGTTCACCGACCCGAACACGCCGATCCCCGAAGTGCACCTGTTGTCGAACGGCCGCTACCACGTCATGGCGACCCATGCCGGCGGAAGCACCAGCCGCTGGCGCGACCTCGCCGTCACCCGCTGGCGCGAGGATGCCACGTCCGATGGCTGGGGCACCTTCATCTACCTGCGCGACCGCGACAGCGGCAAGTATTGGTCGACGGCACACCAGCCAACCCTGCGCCGCGCCGACCACTACGAGGCGATCTTCGTGCAGGCGCGCGCCGAATACCGGCGACGCGACCAGGCGATCGAGGCACACACCGAGATCAGCGTATCCCCCGAGGACGATGTCGAAATCCGACGCGTCACACTCACCAACCAGTCATCCCGCCCCCGCCAAATCGAGGTGACAAGCTACGCGGAAGTGGTGCTGGCACCCTTGAACGCCGATCTCGCGCACCGTTCCTTCAGCAACCTGTTCGTGCAGACCGAAATCCTGCCCGAGCGGCAGGCGATCCTCTGCACCCGGCGTCCCCGCACGCCGGGCGCGCAGGTGCCCTGGATGTTCCACCTGCTGGCCGCGCCGGGCGCGGTGGCCGACGCGCCGTCCTACGAAACCGACCGCGCGCAATTCATCGGGCGCGGTCGCACCGCGGCCAACCCGCTGGTGTTGGACAGCAGCGACAGCCCGCCTGCCCTGTCGAACACCGAGGGTTCGGTGCTCGATCCCATCGTGGCGATCCGCCGCACCCTGACCCTGTCGCCCGACGAATCGGCGAGCGTGCAGATCGTCTCCGGGGTCGCGGACACGCGCGAGGCCGCATTGGCCCTGATCGAGAAATATTGCGACCGCCACTTCGTCGAGCGCGCATTCGAAATGGCCTGGTTCCAGAGCCAGGAAGTCCTGCGCCACCTCAGCGTGACCGAAGCCGATGCCCAGGTCTTTGGCCGCCTGGCCAGTTCCGTCATTTACGGCAATGCCCTGCGCCGCGCCGCGCCCGGCATCATCGCCCGCAACCGGCTCGGCCAGTCCGGGCTGTGGCGCTTCGCCATCTCGGGCGATCTGCCTATCGTCCTGCTGCACATCGGCGATCTCAACCGCATCGATCTGGTCAAGCAGGCGCTGCAGGCACATGCCTATTGGCGATTGAAGGGCCTGGCCGCCGACCTGGTGATCGTGAACGAGGATTTCTCCGGCTACCGGGCGGTGCTGCAGGACCTGATCATGGGGCTGATCAACGCCGGGCCCGAAGCGCAGGTACTCGACAAACCGGGCGGGGTCTTCGTGCGACGCGCCGAAGAGCTTTCCGAGGACGAGCGGGTGCTGCTGCAGACGGTCGCCCGCATCGTCTTCAGCGATACCGCCGAGACCCTGATCGAGCAGGTGGAACGCCGCGTCTCGGCAGAGCGGGCATCGGACCGCCTCGAGCCCACGCTGCAGGCGCTCGTCGAGCCGATCTATCCGCTGGCGGCGCGCGAGCGCATTTTCAGCAACGGCCTCGGCGGCTTCACGCCCGACGGCCACGAATACGTCATCACCCTCGAACCCGGCCAGACCACGCCGGCGCCGTGGGTCAATGTCATTGCCAGTCCGCACATCGGCACGGTCGTCAGCGAGAGTGGCGGCGCGTATACCTGGGCGGAAAACGCCCACGAGTTCCGCCTGACGACCTGGCACAACGACCCGCTCTGCGACAGTAGCGGCGAGGCGCTCTACATCCGCGACGAGGAC
>JAWOJD010000016.1:0-12067 GCA_046484355.1 Thiobacillus sp. | reverse complement strand
TCGGCCCAGAAAACCGAGAAGCGGAAAACCTCCGGGGTCGCTGTCCTGCCCGGCAAACTGTCGGACGCCGCAATGGACGACCCGGTGATTCGTGAAATCTTCCTGGTGGAGGGGGATTCTGCCGGCGGCAGCGCAAAACAGGCACGGGACCGCGAAACCCAGGCCATCCTGCCGTTGCGGGGCAAGGTGATGAACTCGTGGGAAACCGACCCCAACGCGCTCTACGCCAACAAGGAAATCCACGACATCGCGGTCGCGCTCGGGGTGGAGCGTCATAGCCTGGATGATCATCCAGATCTCGCCGGCCTGCGCTATCACAAAGTCGTGATCATGACCGATGCCGACGTAGACGGTGCGCACATTTCCACCCTGCTGCTGACCCTCTTCTTCCGTCACTTCCCGAAGCTGGTCGAACTGGGCCATATCTACGTGGCGCAGCCGCCGCTCTACCGGGTGGACTCGCCGGCCAAGGGCAAGAAACCCGCCCGACGCCAATACGCGCTGGATGACGGCGAACTGACGGCGATCAAGGACCGCCTTGAATTGGACGGAATCAAGCCTGAGGCGATTGAGGTCGGTCGCTTCAAGGGCCTGGGCGAGATGAACCCGTCCCAGCTGCGGGAAACCGCCATGGACCCGGCCACCCGGCGCGTCCTGCCCGTGCTCGCCACATCCGATGAAATGCACGCGGCGCTGAAGCTGTTCGACATGCTGATGGGCAAGAGTGCCGCTGGCGATCGGCGCGACTGGATGGAAGCCAAGGGCAATCTGGTGGAGGCTGACGTATGACCAAGGCGGTTGAAACCCACACCCTGGACCTCTTCGGCAACCCGGATGAGACCGCTTCCCCGTCCACGCCCCCTCCCCCGCCAACTTCCGGTGACGGCGGTTTGAGTGGTGAAGATGGGCTGCCGCTGGGCATCTACGCGGAACGCTGCTACCTCGCCTACGCGATGAGCGTGGTGAAGGGCCGTGCGCTGCCCTACGTCGAGGACGGCATGAAGCCCGTTCAACGCCGCATCCTCTACTCCATGCGTGAGATGGGTCTGACGTCCAGTACCAAGCACGTCAAGTCTGCCCGTGTGGTGGGCGACGTGATCGGCAAGCTCCATCCTCACGGAGACCAGTCCGTCTATGACGCCATGGTCCGCATGGCCCAGGGCTTCACCCTGCGTTATCCGCTGATCGACGGCCAGGGCAACTTCGGGTCGCGCGACGGCGACGGCGCGGCCGCGATGCGCTACACGGAAAGCCGCCTCACCCCCGTCGCCGAACTGCTGCTGTCGGAGATCGACATGGGCACCGTGGACTTCGTGCCCAACTACGACGGCGCCTTCAGGGAACCCGCCCTGCTTCCGGCCCGGCTGCCCATGCTGCTGGCCAACGGGGCGTCCGGCATCGCCGTCGGCATGGCCACCGAGATTCCCTCACACAACCTGCGCGAACTCGGTGCCGCTGCCATCGCCCTCCTGAAAAAACCCGAGATCAGCCTCGACAGCATGCTGACTCATGTGCCCGGCCCCGATTTCCCCGGCGGGGGGCAGATCATCACCGCGTCCGCAGACCTTCGCGCGGTCTATGAATCGGGGCGAGGCAGTGTGCGCGTGCGTGCGCAATGGACGGTGGAGCAGCTTGCCCGTGGCCAATGGCGCATCGTGGTCACCGAACTGCCGCCTGGCGTTTCAACGGCCCAGGTGTTGACCCAGATCGAGGCGCTGGCCAACCCTCAACCCAAAACCGGCAAGAAGGAGCTGTCGCCGGAACAGAAGAACCTCAAGCAGGCGATCCTCGCCCTGCTAGACAGCACACGCGACGAATCAGACGAGAAAAATCCGGTTCGCCTGGTCCTGGAACCCAGCTCACGGAACCAGGATCCCGAGACCTTCATGCGTTTCTTTCTGGCCCAGACCAGCCTGGAAACCAATGTGCCGGTCAACCTCACGGTGATCGGCCGGGATGGTCGGCCTGGACAAAAAGGTCTGGTGGCGTTGATCGCCGAATGGGCCAGCTTCCGGGTCGACACGGTGCGCCGCCGAAGCCAGCATCGGCTCGAAGTAGTGAACCGGCGCGTCCACATCCTGGAAGGACGACTGACCATCCTCCTGAACATTGACGAGGTGATCCGGGTCATTCGAGAGTCGGACGATCCGAAGGCTGATTTGATCGCCGCTTTTGACCTCTCCGACGTGCAGGCCGACGACATCCTGGACATTCGCCTGCGTCAGCTCGCCCGGCTTGAATCCATCAAGATCGAAAAGGAATTGAAGGAATTGTTGAGCGAGCGCGACGAACTCAACCGCATCCTGGGCGACGACAAGGCCCTGACGTCACTCGTCATCGACGAGATCCGCGCGGACATGAAGAAATACGGCGATGACCGCCGCACCCGCATCGAGGCCGCGCAGTCGGTGACCGCTTCGACGACGAGCGAAGCGTCCATCGTGGACGAACCGGTGACCGTCATCGTGTCGCTGAATGGCTGGCTGCGTACCCGACAAAGCCAGGGCGTCGACCGGGCCTCCATCCAGTACAAGGCGGGCGATGGCGAAATGGCCGTCATCGAAACCCGGACGGTGAATCCGCTCATCCTCATGGACAGCAGCGGCCGCACCTATACGCTGCGCATTTCCGACTTGCCCTCCGGTCGCGGCGATGGGGTTCCGTTCACAAGTCTCGTTGATCTGGCCAAGGGCTCGAAGTTGATTCATGCCCTTTCGGCGCATCCAGAATCCCGCTGGCTGGTATCCACCACGCTGGGCTACGGATTCATTGCCAAGTGTGCCGATATGGTGTCCCGGCAACGGGCTGGCAAAGCGTTCATGACGGTCGATGACGGCCAGACTCCCCTGCCCCCGGTGCCGGCAACAGGCGACTGGGTGGCGGTTGCGGCAAGCAACGGCAAGGCCCTGGTGTTCCCCATCGAAGAAGTTAAGGAAGGCACGGGCGGCAAGGGCGTGCAACTGATCAAGCTCGACGCGGGTGAAACCATGATGGCGCTGACCATATTCGACGGCCAGACCCTGATAGTGGAAGGCGCCGGAAAGGGCAAACGCAGCGGCAAGCTGAAACTGTCGGGCGATAACCTGGAGCGCCACCGGACCCACCGAGCGAAGAAAGGCTGCCTCCTCGAAAAAGGAATGGTGGCGAGCAGGTTCTGGACAGAATGACCCTACCTGTCCTATCTCCCTTTGGTGTCATCACGCAGCGTAGACAAACCCCTCTCCGCTACTTCGATACTCCTCCAAACAGGCGCCCTTGGCACTGGGCGGCTGCCGCTCGCCCATAAGCATTACCCGTGTTACTGGTAACTATTCAGCAATTAAATCGCAGATCAAGTATGCCCAACGTCCCTGCCAGGTCGAGACGTAGGTGAAATCCGAGACCCATAGCTGGTTCGGACCAACCGCCTTGAACTGCTAAACCGGAGTCCCGTATTGCTCCTTGATGCAACGTACGTAATTACGTACCATTCAAGCTTCTTTGAAGGAGCACAGGATGAACACCCTCACCGCCAGCGAAGCTCGTGCCAATCTGTACCGGCTTATCGATCAAACAGCCGAGTCTCACGAGCCGATCATCATTTCCGGCAAACATAGCAGTGCCGTACTGCTCTCCGCAGACGATTGGAGCGCAATTCAGGAAACCCTGACCCTTCTGGCTGTGCCTGGCATGCGCGAATCCATCAAGGCCGGTATGGCCGAACCCCTCGCAAAAAGCTCGAAGGCGCTTAAGTGGTGAGTTGGGCAGTTGTTTTTGCCAAGCAAGCCATGAAGGATGCACAGAAGCTTGCTGCAAGCGGCCTTAAACCAAAAGCGCAAGACCTGCTCGCGATTCTTGCCAACGACCCATTCCAGAATCCACCGCCCTTCGAGAAGTTGGTCGGCGATCTTGCCGGCGCTTACTCTCGCCGAATCAATATTCAGCACCATATCGTGTACGAAGTCTTTACTAAAGAGAAAACGGTTCGCGTCTTGCGCATGTGGACGCACTATGAATGAGAGGCCCACCCCATCCATCATCACGGACTGGCGCGAAAAACCCAGGACAACACGGGGTCTGCATTAACGCATCCCTCCAATTCGCATTCGTCAATATGGTCGGTTTGATTTTAGCGGTTGCCACGCTCCCTCCGCGCCAGCGCAGGAAAAGCTCAAATTCCCGGCCTTGTCGCGGCCCCGGGGAGGCGTCCCTGCGCCGAATTTGTTAAAGTAGTGAGCTTTGTTTTCCCCGGCTTCGATTTCATGGCCAAATCCCGCGCCGCCGCGCTGCCCAAAGATTACGAATCTGCCCTGGCAGAACTGGAAACCATTGTGGCTGAAATGGAATCCGGACAGCTGCCGCTGGAAGCTTCGCTGACCGCCTACAAGCGGGGCGCCGAGCTGCTGCAGTTTTGCCGCCAGCAACTGATGGACGCCGAGCAGCAGGTGAAGATTCTGGAAAACGGCACGCTGGCAGATTTCAAGACCGGGGCCGCCCTCAAGTCCGAAAGCGCCGATGACTGATTTTTCCACCTGGACACAGGCCTGCCAGGCCCGCATGGAAACACTGCTGGCAGCATGGCTGCCGCCTGCCCAGATTGCGCCGCAGCGTCTGCACGAGGCGATGCGGTATGCGGTGCTGGGCGGCGGCAAGCGGGTGCGGCCGCTGCTGGCGTTTGCGGCGGGCGAGGTGACGCAGGCCGACGCCGAGCAGGTGCAGCATGCGGCGGCGGCGGTTGAGCTGATCCATGCTTATTCGCTGGTGCACGACGATATGCCGGCGATGGACGATGATGCGTTGCGACGCGGCAAACCGACGGTGCATGTGGAATTTGACGAGGCAACGGCGCTGCTGGTGGGCGACGCCCTGCAAAGCCTGGCGTTCGATATCCTCGCCGCGCAGCCGCTGGCTCTTGAAGCGGCAACCCAGCTGAACATGGTGCAGCTGCTGGCGCAGGCGGCCGGTTCGCGCGGCATGGCGGGCGGCCAGGCAATCGATTTGGCCAGCGTGGGCAAGCCGCTCGACCTGACCGAGCTGGAGTTCATGCACATCCACAAGACCGGCGCGCTGATTCGGGCTTCGGTGCTGCTCGGCGCGCAGTGCGGCACGCTTGACGACACAACCATGGCCGCGCTCGACCATTACGCCAAGTGCATCGGCCTGGCCTTCCAGGTGGTGGATGACGTGCTCGACGCCGAGGCACCCACTGCGACGCTGGGCAAAACCGCCGGCAAGGATGCCGCTCACAACAAACCCACCTACGTGAGCCTGCTCGGCGTGGCGCGTGCGCGTGAACTGGCGCAGGAGCTGCGTGCCGACGCTCATAACGCTTTGGCCGCGCTGGGCGCGCCCGCGGAACGGCTGCGCCAACTGGCCGATTTCGTGGTCGAGCGGAGCTTCTGACATGGTTACTCCCCTGCTCGATACGATCAACACGCCAGACGACCTGCGCGCCCTGCCGCACGCCGAACTGCCCAGGCTGGCGACCGAGCTGCGCACCTTCCTGGTCGAGTCGGTTGCCCGCACCGGCGGCCATCTGGCGTCCAATCTTGGCACGGTTGAACTGACCCTGGCGCTGCATTACGTCTACAATACGCCGCACGACCGCATCGTGTGGGACGTCGGCCACCAGACCTATATCCACAAGATTCTGACCGGCCGCCGCGAGGCAATGGCGAGTTTGCGCCAGCCCGGCGGCATCGCAGGCTTTCCGCGCCGCATCGAAAGTGAATTCGATTCCTTTGGCGTGGGCCATTCCAGCACCTCGATTTCGGCCGCGCTCGGCATGGCCGAGGCGTTTCATCAGCTCGGCTCCAAACAGCGCGCAGTGGCGATCATCGGCGATGGCGCGATGACCGCCGGCATGGCGTTCGAGGCGCTGAACAACGCCGGCGACACCGAACTGCCGCTGCTGGTGATCCTGAACGACAACGATATGTCGATCTCGCCCAACGTCGGCGCGCTCAACAATTACCTGGCGCGGCTGATGTCGGGCAAGTTTTATGCGGCGGCGCGGCGCGCCGGCGAGAAGGTATTGTCTGTCGCACCGCCGATTCGCGAACTGGCCAAGCGCGCCGAGGAGCACATGAAGGGCATGGTGACGCCCGGCACGCTGTTCGAGGAATTCGGCTTTAACTACATCGGCCCGATCGATGGCCACGACCTCGACGTGCTGCTCGACACGCTGAAAAACATCCGGCATCTGGACGGCCCGCAGTTCCTGCACGTGGTCACCCGCAAAGGCAAGGGCTACAAGCCTGCCGAAGCCAACCCCTGCCTGTATCACGGTGTCTCGAATTTTGACCCGGCGGTGGGCGTGACCGAGAAAACCGGCGGCAAGCCCACCTACACGCAGGTATTCGGCGACTGGCTGTGCGACATGGCGGCCGCCGATTCGCGGCTGGTCGGCATTACCCCGGCGATGCGCGAAGGCTCGGGGATGGTGCGTTTTTCGCAGGATTTCCCAAAACGCTATTTCGACGTCGGCATCGCCGAACAGCATGCGCTGACCTATGCCGCCGGGCTTGCCTGCGAAGGTGTCAAACCGGTGGTGGCGATTTATTCGACCTTTCTGCAACGCGCCTACGATCAGTTGATCCATGACGTCGCCCTGCAAAACCTGCCGGTGATGATGGCGATCGACCGCGCCGGACTGGTCGGCGCCGATGGCCCCACCCACGCCGGCAGTTTCGATCTGAGTTTTCTGCGCTGTATCCCCAACATGCTGATCGCCGCGCCGTCGGACGAAAACGAATGCCGCCGCCTGCTGACGACCGCGTTTCTGCACGATGGTCCGTCCGCGGTGCGCTACCCGCGCGGCAGCGGCGTGGGCGCAACGATGGAAGCGGGGCTCGATCCTGTCGAAGTCGGCAGGGGCGTCATGCGGCGCAGCGGCCGTGATGTCGCCTTTATTGCCTTTGGCAGCCTGGTCGCACCGGCCCTGGCCGCCGCCGACAATCTCGACGCCAGCGTGGCCGACATGCGCTTCGTGAAGCCGCTCGACCTGCAAATGGTACGCGGCCTGGCAACCACCCACCGCCTGCTGGTCACGCTGGAAGAAAACGCTGTGGCGGGCGGCGCCGGTGCCGGCGTGGCCGAGGCGCTGACCGCGCTCGGCATCCAGGTGCCCATGCTGCACCTGGGCCTGCCCGACACCTTCATCGAGCACGGCGACCCCGCCCGGATGCTGGCCGACTGCGGTCTGGACGCAGCGGGTATCGAGGAAGCCGTCCGCCAGCGTATTCCCCTATTACCCCAATAAGGGGACTCCGACTTTCAGCGGGCTCAAGCCCGCGAAAGTTCGTATGCCCGAGTAGTTTACTCAACTATTCTGGCAGTGTAGACTCAGTCTAAACTGCGTCTTCACAGGAGCCCCCATGAACGAAATCTGCGACACCGTCTGCATGCCGGACGTCCAAAGCTCGGCCGACACGCGCAAAATCGCCATCGACAAGGTCGGTATCAAGAGCATTCGCCATCCCGTCCGCGTCGCGGATAAAAGCGACGGGGTCCAGCACACCATCGCCAATTTCAGCATGTACGTGTACCTGCCGCACAATTTCAAGGGCACCCACATGTCACGTTTCATCGAAATTCTCAACACGCGTGAGCGCGAGATTTCGGTCGAGAACTTCGAAGGCATGTTGCGCCAGATGGTCGAGCGCCTGGAAGCCGAATCCGGCTACATCGAGATGAGTTTCCCTTACTTCATCAACAAGTCCGCGCCCGTCTCCGGCGTGCAGAGCCTGCTGGATTACGAAATCACTTTCATCGGCGCAATTGAAAAAGGCAAGTTCACCCACACTACCCGCGTCGTAGTGCCAGTCACCTCGCTGTGCCCCTGTTCCAAGAAAATCTCCGACTACGGCGCGCACAACCAGCGTTCGCACGTCACCGTCACCGCGAAAACCAACGGTTTCCTGTGGATTGAAGACCTGGTGCGAAAAGTGGAAGACCAGGCCTCGTGCGAGCTGTTCGGCCTGTTGAAACGCCCCGACGAAAAGCATGTCACCGAGCGCGCCTATGACAATCCCAAGTTCGTCGAGGATATCGTGCGCGACGTCGCCGCCGCGATGAACGCCGAACCGCTGATCGACGGCTATGTGGTGGAAGCCGAGAACTTCGAGTCCATCCACAACCACAGTGCGTATGCGCTGATCGAACGCGACAAGACGAAAAAGTAAAACCTGCGCCACCCCGACAAAGGCCTGGATTCACAGGCCTTTGTCGCATTCAGACGCCCCGTTAGTAGCGCTGCGTCAGCGTCATCGTCTGACCCTCACGGTTCATTTCCATCCGGTTCAGAAAGCTCATCCCCAACAGCGGAACATTGAGGCCGGATTCCACCACCATGCCGTCGACCTGGTTGGCGGTGATGCTGCCGACCTTGACGGTATTGAATTTGACGCGCCAGGCGGGCACCACGCCAGCCGCGGTACTGACCCCGACAGCCTGCCCGGCTTTGTAGTCGAGGCCCATGCGTTTGGCCTCGGCGGCGTTGATCGCGATCGAGGTGGCGCCGGTGTCGACCAGAAAGGTCATCGGGTAGCCGTTGAGCGCGCCCGCAGCGGCAAAGTGGCCGCGCGCATCGGCCGTCAGCGACACGCTCTGGCGCGCACCCTTGGGCGTGCCACCGGCAAACGACTGCCCCATGCCCAGGGTGCGGCGCTTGCCTTCGACATCGAAACTGGCGCTGTCAGAATCGGCCGCCATCAATCGCACCCCTTGCAGCGTCTGCCCGACGCTCATGGTTCGGGGCTTGCCGCCATCGATACTGACGATGGCCTTGTCCTTGAACAATCCAACCACGGTGATGCCCGTCGCCCAGGCGGCTGTGCATCCCAGCCAGCCAGCGGCTAAGATGCTCAGGGTCAAAACTCTAATTTGAATCGTCATCGTGCATCCTGTTCTGATTTTTCGTCATTCCCCCACCGAGGGGCCAGGGTATTTCACCACATACCTGGATCGCCATGGCATTCCCTGGAAGCTGGTGCGCATCGACGCGGGCGATGCAGTTCCAGACACCCTTAACGGCATTTCCGGGCTGTGCTTGATGGGCGGACCGATGAGCGTGAACGACGATCTGCCCTGGATTCCGCCCGTGCTGGATCTGATTCGGCAGGCAGTCGCATCGGACATCCCGGTAATCGGCCATTGTCTGGGGGGGCAATTGATGGCCAAGGCGTTGGGCGCGCCGATCAGCGCGAACCCGCTCAAGGAGATCGGGTGGGGCGATGTCCGGATCACCGATCACGGTGCGGCACGCCCCTGGCTGTGTGACAGCCCGCAGTCGATGCCGGTGTTCCACTGGCACGGCGAAACCTTTGACCTGCCGCCAGGCACCACCCGCATCCTTGAAAGTGCGCACTGCGCCAATCAGGCCTTTGTCCTGAATGGCCGCCACATCGGCATGCAGTGCCATGTCGAGATGACGCCCGAGATGGTGTCCCGCTGGTGCCGCGACGGGGCGGCCGAAATTGCCAGCAGCAACAGCCCCGGCGTACAATCACCTGCTGACATCCAAAGCGACCTGCAGGTCCGTACCGAGCGGCTGCATCTGCTGGCAGACCTGATTTATTCCCACTGGATTCAAGGACTTGCCCGATAGGCAAGCGCGCATCCCGGGGCGGGCAGCCAGGCACTCTCGCCAGAAACCATCAATGCGAACCATGGAGAAAGCATGCAAAAAGTCGATTATGCCAATTTTGATTTTGGCGAACGCCTGAAGGGGTTCATCCAGGAAGTGATGAATTACGGGGGGGCCCCCCGCACCGAATCCGACCTGACCGAAGGCCAGAAGGTCTTCGTCCGCGCGGTCAAGCGTGAAATGGTCAAATATGCCGACCCCAATCGCCAGGGCTACCCGCACACGCTTCTGGAGCAGATGGAATCGTTCACCCGCACCATTGGCGACCTGCACAACTCGTATTTCGATGCGGGCATGCGCAAGATCAGCGACTGCCTGTTCAACCGCTGGAAAATGCTCTATGAAGAATGCCGAAAACTGAACGCTGCCGGGGCAGCCAGTCAGCCGGCGTGGATCGACGTAATCAAGACCGAACAGTCCGATATGCCCGCTTTTTTTGATGCATAAGCACATGTTTTAACGAAGGAAATATCGGAATTACCGGGCCCTTTTGTGCGCAATTCAATATCAAACCCGCTTATCCTTAAATAAAAATAAAGCATTATTCAGGTGCCGGGCCCGGTGCTATCCTGACCAGTCTGTAATACCCCAATCAAGTCTGAGGAGACCGCATGTCCAAACTGGTACGCCCCCACGGTGGTGGCGAGCTCAAGCCCCTGTTACTAACGGGCGACGCACTTGCAGCAGAAAAAGCCCGCGCAGCCTCCCTGCCCAAACTCAAGATGAGCTCCCGCGAAACCGGCGACCTCATCATGATGGGCATTGGCGGTTTTACTCCGCTGGATGGCTTCATGCTGCATTCCGACTGGCAGGGCGTGTGCGACGCCATGAAAATGGCCAACGGCCTGTTCTGGCCGATCCCCGTCACCCTCTCCACCAGTGAAGAAGGCATCAAGGACGGCGATGAACTGGCGCTGGTCAGCGCCGAAAGCGATGAAATCCTGGGCACCATGAAGGTGACCGAGAAATACAGCATCGACAAGGCCCACGAGTGCATGATGGTCTACAAGACCGCCGACCTCGAGCACCCCGGTGTCAAAATGGTCATGGAACAGGGCAAGTACAACCTGGCGGGCACGGTCAAGGTGCTGTCCACCGGCGGGTTCAAGGAAAAATACGGCGACCAGTTCATGACCCCGGCGGAAACCCGCGCCGCGTTCGAAAAAGCAGGCTGGTCCAAGGTTGCCGCCTTCCAGACCCGCAACCCGATGCACCGTTCTCACGAGTACCTGGCGAAGATCGCTATCGAAACCATGGACGGCGTGCTGGTTCACTCGTTGCTTGGCGCACTCAAACCCGGCGACATTCCTGCCGAAGTGCGTTCCGAAGCGATCTCGGTTCTGGTCGATAACTATTTCGCGCCCAACACCGTGATCCAGGCCGGCTATCCGCTGGACATGCGCTATGCCGGCCCGCGCGAAGCGCTGCTGCATGCGCTGTTCCGCCAGAACTACGGTTGCTCGCATCTGATTGTCGGTCGAGACCACGCAGGCGTGGGCGACTACTACGGCCCGTTCGACGCCCAGAAGATTTTCGACGAAATCCCGAAGGATGCGCTCGAAACCACCAACATGAACATCGACTGGACCTTCTGGTGCAACAAATGCGGCGGCATGGCCTCCCAGCGCACCTGCGCGCACACCAAGGATGACCGCATCCTGCTGTCCGGCACCAAGGTGCGCTCGATGCTCTCCGAAGGCCAGGATCTGCCAGTCGAATTCAGCCGGCCGGAAGTCGCCAAAGTCCTGCAGAAGTATTACGCCGGCCTCTCCGCCGAGCAGAATGTCAAGATTGAGCTGAAAGGCCACTCGGCTGCTTGATTTTAGGGCAGCAGTATTGTGCCCGACAGAAATCCCCTGATCGCTGTTGAAGCGGTCAGGACAAGAGTTTTAGAACTCAGGCCCACCGGAAGCGGACTCGCGAGACGCCCCGGCCAAGGACGGGTTCAGTTCTAAGCGGACCGCGACGTACGCGGATTGTTAGCTAACTGAAGGAGACTGTAATGCCAACTTATGTTCGTACCGACAAGTGCGATGGCTGCAAGGGTCAGGATAAGACCGCGTGCATGTACATCTGCCCCCACGATTTGATGAAGCTCGACAAAGACGGTTCCGAAACCGGTCATGCGATGAAGGCGTTCAATCAAGAGCCCGAGCAGTGCTGGGAATGCTACTCCTGCGTGAAGATCTGCCCGCAGCAGGCCATCGAAGCCCGTCACTACGCCGACATCGTCCCGCTGGGCGGTTCCGTGCAGCCGCTGCGCGGTTCCGACTCCATCATGTGGACCATCAAGTTCCGCAACGGCACCCTGAAGCGCTTCAAGTTCCCGATCCGCACCACGCCTGAAGGTTCGATCGAGCCCTACGCCGGCAAGCCGACCGCTTCCATGGCGAAGATCAAGGACATCGGTTTCTTCACCGGTACCGAGAACGGCGGCATCAC
>JAWOJD010000113.1:0-51348 GCA_046484355.1 Thiobacillus sp. | reverse complement strand
TACCTGTTTGGTTTAGTCGTGCGAATAAATGCATACCCAGGGTTTGCAAAATGGTCCAACCCTAAACCTGGCAAAAACCGTTCACGTATCCACGATCAGCCGCCGCAGCTTGGCCGGGTCCTGAAACTTGTTCTGCTGCCGTCGTCGCGTAGAACGTTGCAGTAGTTTCAGCGTTTTTGGACGATCGCTGTTTGATTCACTGTCGTCCGTCCCGTTTGTACATCGTTATCACCAAATATGGAATCTGGCTCTATTCGTGTACGAACCCCGCTACCATCTTGAACTTCAAGGCCGCAGCACTTATCCAACACCTTACTTGTAAAACCTGTCGCACCTCACACCATGCCCGCCTTCACCCCGATCACCTTTAGCGCTTTTCTGCAGCGCGCAGACTATTCGCTGCTGCGCTCACTGACAGCAGACCCCGAGCAGGCTCGCCACCACCCCAACAAAAGGATGCGCGAAGTCAAATCCGGCCATTACGTCGAGGTGGAACCGACCCCCCTGCCCAATCCGCTTTACGTCATCCATAGCCGACGTTTCTTCAACGAGCTGAATTTGCCCGATAGCCTGGCCCGTGAAGAAGCCTTCATGCAGTTTTTTGCTGGCAGCCCCACGCTTGCAGTGGAGTGCGCCCATGCGGGTGTCGACACGCAAGCTATTCGAACAAGCGGCTGGGCGAGCGGCTACGCGCTGAGCATCTACGGGCAAGAGATGGTTCAAAACTGCCCATTCAAAACCGGCAATGGTTACGGCGACGGCCGCGCCATATCCGTGCTTGAGGTATTGCTGGCCAACAATCAACGCTGGGAGTTTCAGCTCAAGGGCGGCGGCACCACGCCCTATTGTCGCGGTGGCGATGGCCGCGCCATCTTGCGCTCCAGCATTCGTGAATTTCTGGTGTCAGAAGCCATGGCCGCACTGGGTGTGCCCACCACCCGCGCGCTTTGCCTGTATGTTTCGCAGAGCGAAACCATCACCCGCCCCTGGTATTCCCCCAACGCCCAAACCTGGGACCCGGACCGCATGGTGGACGAACCGGCCGCCATCACCACCCGCGTCGCCCCCTCTTTTCTGCGCGTGGGTCAGCTCGAATTATTTGGCCGCCGCGCCAGAAATAACGAACACCCCAACGCCCTCGCCGAGCTCGAAGCCATTTTTCTGCATGTGCTCGATCGAGAATACCCTGACCTCGCCGCACAACTCAGCCAAACCGCAGCAACCCTGAGCGACAAAGTCCTGGCCGTCTCGCGAGCGTTTGCCGTGCGCCTCTCGCAACTGATGGCGCACTGGATACGCGTGGGCTATTGCCAGGGCAACTTCAACAGCGACAACTGCGCCCTGGGCGGGCGCACGCTGGACTACGGCCCATTCGGCTTTATCGAAGCGTATGACCCGGCGTTTCAAATGTGGACAGGCGGCGGCGAACACTTCTCCTTTATGAACCAGCCCATGGCCGCCATGGAAAACTTCAGAATGTTCTGCATTGCCCTCGTGCCGCTGCTGCAGCAAAACGAAAGCGCGATTCAATCACTGCAAGCCATACTGAATGAACTGCCGGCTATCATGCAGCGCGACATGAATCATATGTGGGCAAGCAAAATGGGCCTTGCCGAATTTAATGCCGCGCTTTTCACCGAGCTGCACACGCTCATGACAGAAACCCCGGTGGACTACACCCTCTTCTGGCGCGCGCTCTCAAACCTGCCCACGCAAGTGGCCGCACTGCAAACCAGCTTTTATGAAACACGCGGAGGCTACGCGCAAAACAGCGCGTCAATGGATGCACGCTGGCATGCATGGCTGGAAAAATGGCACAACGCCTTGCAACAACAAGGCCGCAACCCGACGGATGTCTCGGCAGCCATGAAGCAAACCAATCCCAAATACATACCCAGAGAATGGATGCTGGTAGAAGCCTATCGCAGCGCCACAGACAGCGGTGATTTCAGTCTCGTGCACACGCTGCACGATGTTTTGGCAGACCCCTACAGTGAACAAACCGAAGCGGTGGCAGCCCTGTATTACAAAAAGAAGGAAGAGAAATTCTTTAACCTGGGCGGCACGTCACACTGCAGTTGTTCGTCGTAGGCAGCAAGGTTTCTAGTGTGTTGCATCCATTGGTTGCAACCCAATCAACCGATGGTCACTAAAAGGTAGGTCTGCAAAAGCGGGGCTTCCCCGCCTTAATCCGCCCACCCCGGGGATAAATGGGTTAGATCAGTCTGCCCCCTTTATTCGTATCTGTGACATTGGTCAGGAAAGTATAGGGATACCTAACTCCGTAAGGTATCGGAAAGTGCTGTCATAAAACTTAGGTGACCGCGTCGGATCATTGGGGTCACCGGGTGGAACAAAAAGCACCATCCCTTGACGGGCGCGGGTGAGTATTACCCGGTAAGCATTGCGGAGGTAACGTTGATTGTCAGAATTTGCGATATTGCACCACTTGGTTCCACGGAAATCGTGAAAGCTCCAGTCCGTGCCTGTGAAACGCAAGTCGCCATCCCAGGTAACGCAAGCCCAATCAAGCTCTAAACCCTGCACCTGAAACTCGGTCGCCGCATCTTCTAAGTAGTAGCTTGATCGCGTGTCCTCCTTGTCATTGAGAAACCAATGCACGGGGTTCACATCCACACGGATATCAATGGCATGCGGCTTAAGGCGCTGCGCTTTTGATGATGCGATGAGGCCAAAACGTTCTGTTCCCCTGGCATGGTCACGAACCCATTGCTTGGCGAGATTTATGTCACGTGTTACAGCGATGGGGTAACGTGTTGCAAGTATTGCGAAGGCATCGCACGCTTTCTGTTTTTCACAATCGAGAAGCGCCTTGACGAATTCTGAAACATTTTCAGCACGAAATGACCGCATAGAAACTGCAAGGTGTAGATCATCATCGATATGGGTATTCTGACGCTGACGTATCGCCTCTAAGGCATTGCCAGCTGCATACTCACTGTCGGTAAGTTTTGACGAAATATGCATGTGCCAATCTGGGAACTTTGAAGTTACAGCTTCTAACCAGGCATCAATGCCTGCTTCGCCCGTATTAATTTCTTGACCACCACCGACTAGGCAAACAATAACTGCCCAATCCAGATGTCGGTCCATGCACGAAATTAAAAACTCGGGCTCCGATTGCTCAAATCCAGGTTGATTTTTCTTTCGACGCATGAAGTTGGCGGTTTGCCTTAAATTCCATGCGCGTTGGGCCTCATCGAAAATGGCAACGTGTTCTGATGGCGCACCTTTGTCTATCAACGCATCATCACGGAAGTGATGGACGTTCTGTATGAAAGCCTTGACGCTTTCGGCAACCACGCCCTTACGCTTACGGATGCCATTACTCTTTTGACGCGCCACTTCGTCACGGGTAAGTGCCTCACGCAGCACGGCGACCAGTGGGCCATTACCTGAGAGAAAAACGGCATGTGTAGGGTCATGTTCCTCTATCCGCTTTGTGGCAACGTTCAAGCCAACCAGCGTTTTTCCTGCCCCAGGCACACCCGTAACAAAGCAAATGAGCTTGTGTTTCTGTGACTTCGCTTCATCGACTAGTTCTTCAATGCGCCGAGATGTAATGCGCAGGTTTTGTGCGCCCGCATCGTAGCGCGCGATAGCTTCGACTGAGTGTTGGGAATACAGGACGCGTGCAGCTTCAACAATAGTGGGCGTCGGACGATATGATGCACGCGGCCATCTCTGTGTATCGATATCCGCGCCTTCTACTATTTGAAGAGTCTTTTCAATTACCGTACGCAGGCCATCTGGATGAACGGAAACCGGGCGATAGACCATGTCATCATCAGCGTGCAATTTCAATGGCGCTGATGTTGTCGCCCCAGTAGCAATGAGAATTGGAACAATCGGTGCGGCATGGCTGGATTCATGAAAGTTCTTTAAGTCGAGCGCGTAATCCCATACTTGATCAACAGCTGCACGATCAAAAGTTTTCTCGCCAACCTTAAACTCGATGACAAAGACAACTGGACCAATCAATAACACCACATCAATCCGCCGCCCCATGCGCGGAATATTGAATTCCAGAAACAAAGTGCCAGTTAGGCCTATGAGGCGTGCTTGCAGAAGACTGATTTGTGCAAGCCATGCATCCTTTTGTGTAGGCAGCAAAGAAAATTGATTGTTGGTCGCAAGACGCCCGACGATGACATCGGGTTGGCTTTCGATAAATTCAGAAATGGATGCGCCGTACCAAGCCCTCGACGTTACAGCTACATTTTCTACTGGATAAGGAATTGGAGTTATAGAGGGTTGCATGGTTAGGCGGCAAAAGCCAAACCGGATTTAAGTGGGAATTCGCGAACGGCCACACCACGCGCAGCGTGGATGTTGGCCTTGTCTGCGTCGCAGACGTACCAGCCTGCCGCCATCAGCAGCCGATCGATATTCCCCCTCGCTTGTTGTTCCGGCTGTGGTGCCAAAACGCCCCCCTTGTTTGATATCTGCCGAATCTTCGCACAACGAGCGAGGTTTTCGACTGGTCCGCCTTATGGTTGTTTAGCGTGGTCTGTTCAAACTTTGATACCTCGACTGGCGTGAACCTTCAGCAGCTTGGCTGCATTCAGCAACCCCGCGTCCAGCGTATAGAGCGTTTTGGCGCCGTGGTTGCTGGCAATGGCCAGGTGCAGCGCATCGCCGGCCCGCAGTTTGGTGGCAAAGTGCTGGATGGACGACTTGGCAAGCTCGTAGTCCGCAACGGCAGGGACCAGGACCTGGAATGACTCGGCCACCAGTTCGTCGAACTGGCCGATGACCAGCAGCGCATCGGGTTCCGCGAGGCCGCCCATCCTGACCTCACGCGCAATCAGGCTTGCAAACTCGACCCGGGTCCAATGGCTGACATAGAGCTTGCCCGCCGGGAGCCTGGCAAAGAAAGTCTCGATTTTCGTGCTGGTGGATTCTTCCAGGATGAGCGGCGCCAGAAAGCTGGTGTCGAAAACCAGCATCAAAGATCCTCGTCCCGCATGTCACTCAGCAGTTCTGCGCTGGACTTGCGCCAGTGAGGCATGCGGCTGCGGAATTCGGCCAGGGATTTGACGGGTTGTTTGGGTTTTTCGACCGGCGTGATACGGGCAATCGCCTGGCCGCGGCGGGTGATAACGACTTCTTGCCCTGCTTCGACCTGGTCAAGCAGGTGGCTCAGATGGGTCTTGGCTTCTGCCAGTGTTACGGTGCGCATGTGGCCTCCAGTTGGTCATGCTGTTGGTCATATAGTAGTACAGATTGCACTTGTGCCGAAAGATCATCTATCAAGCGTTTTAATGAACTGCTCGGCTGAAACGATAGGGCACACGAACTGATCGGCCAGGCTCAACAAATCCCGGTCGCTGCTGACGAGGGAGTCGGCTTTGCCTGCAACGGCAAGTTGCAGGAATGGCTGGTCGAAAGGATCGCGGCAGTCGGGCGTAACAGGTGGCGGATCAGGAATGCGCACGGTGGCACACCAGGGCAGGTAATCGGCCAGCAACTCCTGTTGTTCTTCATCACTGAGCTTGGATTTTGGATAAGCCAGCACGCGGATCAGCTCGGCCGTGGTGAGCTTGGAGACGAGCGGCACGCACTTGCCGCCCTGCCAGGCGTGGCGCAACGCCGCGAGCCGGCCGTTGGCGAACACCAGGGCGGAAAGCACCAGATTGGTATCGAGCACCACCCGTGGCGGGCGGCTCATTTTTTACGCTTGCCTGTGGGCTGACGCGCCCAGGCTATAGCGTCGGCAATGTCCTGCTCGTTGAGGTCGAGTTCGGCCAGTTTGGCACGCACTGCATCGGCACGCTGGATGCGCACGGGGGTCAGGATGATTTGGCCGTCCCTGGATTGCACGTCGAAGTATTCCACCTGCCCAAGCGCATTGGTCACGCTTTTGGGCAGGGTGAGCTGGTTTTTGGCGGTCATCTTGGCGAGCATGGTCTATCCAATAGCAAAAGTAAGGAATTCTTACAATATCCCTATTATGGGGTTTGCTCAAGCCTGTGGTTGCCACGCCCTCACGGCACCTGCTTCACCTCGAACACCGCCCCGATGCCCTGCCCGTTCCACTGGTATTCCAGGCAGGCGGCGTGCAAAAAGTTATCACAATGCCGGTGCGCAGGCGGCCAGGCATTCGCCGCCGAGGTGGCGCACCGAAGGGTAGACGATGCCAACCTCTCCCATGAGAGCGCTTAGGCTTACCCCAGCGGCCCCGGCGGTTGCCATATCTCGTCCCACGCCGCCTGCGCCGAGACGCGCACACGCTCGGGCAGGGTGAGTTTGCGCTGGTAGCTCACCTGCAACACCCTGCCCTGCTGGCAGGCGTTGCGGATGATCTCGTCGCTGGTGGCGAGTTCGTCCACCAGCCCCAGCTCCAGCGCCTGGCTGCCGAGCCAGGCTTCGCCGGTGGCGACCTTCTCCATGTCGAGCTGGGCGCGGCGGCCCTGCACAAAGGTGCGGAAGCGCGCGTGGACTTCTTCGAGTTCCTCGCGCAGTTTGGCGCGGCCGGCTTCGGTGTTTTCGCCGAACAGGCTCACGGTGCGCTTGAATTTGCCGGCGGTGAATTGTTCCCAGTCGATGTCGCGCGCCTGCAGCCAGCGGTGAAAGTTGGGAATCTGCGCGATGACGCCGATGGAACCGACGAGCGCAAACGGCGAGGCGACGATGCGGTCGGCGGTGGCGGCCATGAGGTAGCCGCCGCTGGCGGCCACGCTGTCGATCATCACGGTGAGCGGCAGCCTGGCATCGCGCAGCCGCAGCAGCTGGGCGGCGGCGAGGCCGTAGCGGTTGACCATGCCGCCCGGGCTATCCAGCCGCAGCAGCACGGCGTCGCCGGGCCTGGCCACCTGCAGGATGGCGCTGATTTCCTCGCGCAGCGCGACAAAGGCCGAGGCGCGGATGTCGCCCTTGAAGTCGAGCAGATAAATACAGGGCTCCGCTTCCGCACGCTGCTGCCGGGCTTTGTGTTCGGCCTTGCGTTGCTTGTGCAGAGCCTTGAGCGCCTTTTTGGGCAGGCGCAGCGCATCGATTCTGTCGCCGGCCGCTTCGATCTGGCGGTTGATGTCGGTTACCTGGATTTCGCCGGTATGCTGGTTCTTGCGACGCGATAAAGCGATCAGGCCGGCGACCAGTGCGATAGCGGCCAGCACGAGGGTGGCGGATTCGGCCAGAAACAGGGCGTATTGCGAAACGTAACTGTTGATCATGAGCTGGGGTTCCCCTGGGTTGTGATGGCAGCGTGTTCGGCTTGCCTGGCGGTGGCCTTCTCCCTGCATGCAGTGGCGGGCGCACTTGGGCATCGCCCCAGCCGGCCGCGACACTTCCTGCAGCCGGACATGCCACCCATCTGCGTCTTCTTCAGCGTCTCTTTCTTTGTAGACGCTTTCCTGCACGCCCGAGCCCCTGGCTTGCCGCGCGTGTTGATCAACCGCACTTGCCAACGTGCCCCGCCCACCGCCAGCACTTTGCCCAACATGGCATGGGCCATATGCCTTTCTGGGCGATCCATTTCTTATCGCGTGGCTGCCCCCTATCCGTTATGGGCCGAGTTCTCGCTTGTTTAGCGTTGCAGGCGCACCAGGCCATTAGCGCAAGCGCCCTGCACTGCTAAACTGGCGCCGCCCTCTTCCCCGGACCTGCCCGATGAAATCCAATTTTCTGCGCAATGTTGTGCTCACCCTGGTGGTGCTGATTTTGCTGGTGTCGGGATGGACATGGATGACGCTGAACTGGGTGTATTCCGAAGGCGAACGCGCGGGCTATGTGCAGAAGCTCTCCAAAAAGGGCTGGCTGTGCAAAACCTGGGAAGGCGAGCTGGCGCTGGTGACGATGCCCGGCGCGATTCCGGAAAAGTTCATCTTTACCGTACCCGACGATGCCACGGCGAAACGCATCAACGCGCTGGCGGGCGAACGCGTGGTGCTGCAATACCAGCAGCACAAGTTCATTCCATCCAGCTGCTTTGGCGACACGGAATACTTTGTGGTGGACGTGACCAAGGTGCGCGAAGTCGACCCGCCCATGGTGCCGTTGCCCAACAGCCCGCAGCTGCAGCGCTGACCGGGGCCGGGGATGGGGCTTGCCAGTCTGGCGACGGCCACCCCCAAACAATTACGCACCAGCGGGATCCGCTGCCCTCACGCCACCCGGTTCACCTCAAACACCGCATCGATACCCTGCCCGTTCCAGTTGTATTCCAGGTAGGCGGCGTGCGCGCAGTTTTTTAGTAGCGCGGTGCGCAAGGCGGCCAGGCATTCGCCGCCGGGGTGGCGCACCGATGGATAGAGGATGCCGTGTGCGCCTTCTGCCCGGAGGCTGCGGCCGATCGATTGCGGGTAGGCGTAGTCGTCGGGGTCGACGATGCGGGGTTCGGCATGGCTCGCCTGGCGCAGATCGGTGACCTTGCCGCTGGCGGCGACGGTGTAGAGGCGCATTTGCAGGCGCATGGGCGGCTCGGCGGTGGCGGCCATGATGCTGTGATGAATCTTCGCTCAACCTGGCTGTTCGGCTATCGATATGGCTCAAATGCGTTCTGCTCCTGCATCAACAGCTGCATGAGTTTGGGATGAATGAACAGCTTTTGCCTGCCGGCCTGCTGCTCGACGAGCACGCCGATTTCGACCAGTTTCTTCAAGTAGACCGAGGCGGTTTGGCGTTTGGCGATGCCTTTTTCGACCAGGTTATCTATACGGCAATAAGGCTGCTCAAAAATGATGTCGACCAGTTCGTGGCTATATAGGTTGGGCAGCTGTTCGCGCACCCGCGTGGCGGTGTGGTCGGCCAGTGCGCGAATGGCGGCGATTTTGGCGGTGGTCCAGCGGGCAGTGTCTTCCACGCCACGCAGCACATAGAGCAGCCACTCTTCCCAATTTTGTCCGGCGGTAACCTGGTGCAGCAACCGGTAATAGTCGGCCTTGTGCTGAATGATGTAGCGGCTGAGATAAAGGATGGGCTGGTTGAGCAGCCCTTCCTGGATGAGAAACAGGCTGTTAAGCACGCGCCCGCTGCGTCCATTGCCATCGTCAAAGGGGTGGATCGCTTCGAACTGGTAATGCCCGACGGCCATGCGGATCAGCGGGTCAAGATCGGTGGCGTCGTGCATGAAGCGTTCCCAGTTGGCGAGCAGATCGCGGATGACCGTTTCGCCCGCCGGCGGGGTGTAGATGATTTCGCCAGTGCGGTCGTTTTGCAGGGCGGTGCCCGGCACTTTGCGCACGCTCATTTCGCGGCCCTTGATCTGGCTGCAAATGGCTTCGGCGGTGCGGGTGGTCAGTGGCCTGTCCTGTAGGGATCGAAAGCCTTCAAACAGGGCTCGTCGATAACGCAAAGCTTCCTTGGTGGCGGGGTCGGCCTTTTCGTTCGCCTGACTATGCTGGAACAGTTTGTCGGTGGTGGTGACGATGTTTTCGATTTCGGAACTGGCCCGTGCTTCCAGCAGCGGCAGCGTATTAATCAGCATGGCCTGATTGGGGATGAGTTCGGCGGCCTGCTTCAATTCCGCCAGCGCGGTGTTGGACTTGATGCACTGCCTGAGCACGGTTTTGGTGTCGAGCTCGACCGCTGGCGGCAGACGCGGCAAGTCGTTGTAGGGTTGGTCCGGCTTCCAGCTGGAGGGGGTCATGTTTACGTTTAAGGCTTTAATCGACACGTTATGAGGATAGGTCGATGACATCGACACGTCAATCAGGTATGTCGATTAAATTCTATTTCTTCGACATATCCAGCTCACGCCACCTGATTCACCTCAAACACCGCATCGATACCCTGCCCGTTCCAGTGGTATTCCAGGTAGGCGGCGTGGGCGCAGTTTTTTAATAGCCCGGTGCGCAAGGCGGCCAGGCATTCGCCGCCGGGGTGGCGCACCGATGGATAGAGGATGCCGTGTGCGCCTTCTGCCCGGAGGCTGCGGCCGATCGATTGCGGGTAGGCGTAGTCGTCGGGGTCGACGATGCGGGGTTCGGCATGGCTCGCCTGGCGCAGGTCGGTGACCTTGCCGCTGGCGGCGACGGTGTAGAGGCGCATTTGCAGGCGCATGGGCGGCTCGGCGGTGGCGGCCATGAACAGGGCGGAGTGGTATTGGGTTTCGGCGATGGCAGTGTCGCGCTTGCGGGCGCAATAAAACACGCCGTAGCGGCCGTCGCTGAAGCGGCTGCCCTGCGGGTTGAGATGGGTGAAAGCAGCCATGATGCAGGTGCTGCCGGGGCCGAACAGCCGCTCGTCCGGCGGGACCAGGCTGATCTCCCCCACTTCGTCGCGGATGCGGTCGTTGGTCATGGCCTCCAGCGCGTAGAGCGCGTCGAAATCCTCGGGGCGGGCGACGCGTTCGAACAGGCCCACGGAGGGAAAGCGGCTGGGGATGATACGGTAGGCCGGATTCCATTTCAGCCGCGTGGTGGGATAAGTCAAGCCAGCCGCGCCATGTTCAATTTCACCTTGGCCCAATTCCACTTAGGCCCAACCACCGCGCCGGGCATCCAGATACTGGCGCACGGCCAGGAGGTCGGCGACGTTGCCGCCGAGCATGCGGTCGAGCGCGCTTTTGCCGCCAAACAGCGGCGCGGTGTTGGGCTTTTTCACCCAGGCATCGGCCGCTGTGGTGGCTGGCAACAGGATCTGCAGCGCTTTATAAATACCCAGCAGGTAAGACAACCGCTCCAGAGTGTCGCGCTTGAGGTCGGCGGTGTTGGGGGCGGATTTCCATTTGAAAAAGGTGGAACGGCCCGGCCCACCCAGCAGCACCATCTGCTCGTCAGTGTTGAGTTCCCAGTCGCGTGCGATGTTGAAGAACGCGCGCAAACCGGCAGCCGACAGGTCACGGCTATTGGGCTTGTTCTGGGCTTTGGCGGTTTGGGCTGTGGCTTGCATCACGTCTCCAAAAGTATTTTTTCAGACATTAGTTGCAACTTAGTCCATTTATGGACTTTTGGCAATGACGGGGCTGGATCACCCAGGAGGTGGCCCGCATGCCAAATGGCCCAATCCCGGCTGCGACCTTGTGGCCGGGCCGGCTGACGTCTAGCTTTAGAAAATGGGGCTGGCCGAAAATGCTGGCCGCCTTATGCCCGACACTCGATGAGGAGAAACACATGAAAAAACGCATGCTGGTACCGGCAATTCTATTGGCGATGGGGATGGGGGGCTGCAGCGACATGCCTCAGCTGGGCGGCGGCCCCAAATACGGTGACTCGTCGGGTTCGGTGGCAAGCCTGAGCGAGCGCAGCGGCAAGATCACCTCGCTTGAAACCGTTCAGGTGGACGAAAACTACAAGTTTGGCGTGGGCACAGTGGCGGGCGCGGTGGCGGGCGGCCTACTCGGCTCGCAAATCGGCAAGGGCGACGGTTCCACGCTGGGCGCGGTGCTCGGTGCGGCAGCGGGCGCGGTGGCGGGTACCGCAGTAGAAAGCAAGGTGAAAAAGCAGGATGCACAGCGCGTGAACGTAAAAATGACAACCGGCGGCGAAGTCACCATCGTGCAGCCACTGGATGACCGGCTCAAAACTGGGATGAACGTGCGGGTAGAAGGCAGCGGCGAAAGGACTCGGGTGGTGCCGCAATAAACCGTTGTACTTGAGCGCGCCGTATCGCGGCGGGAGGTTGGCAGCGGCGCCAAGTTGTTTTGTTATCTGCCAAATCTTCGCACAAGCAGAGAAGCCGATGCATGCGCCTTTTGTGATCGCTCAGCAAACCAGGCTCGCAAAGCGGCAGGTTCCAGTGAGGCTGCCCGTTTTTACGACCGCTTCAAGAATGCCTCCACCTCGGCCGCGAGCTGTTTCGACGCCCGGTTGATCTCGAACAACTGGCCGCGCACGGTTTCGCCGAAGCCGATGAAATACAGTCCCGGTGCGGTTGCCGGATTCTGCATCTGGGGACGGGGCTGACCGGCTTCATCCAGCACGCCGGGCAGGGTCAGCAGGTTTTCGAGTCCGTTTCGAAAGCCGGTGGCGGCAATGACGACGTCGATGTCCTCGCGGGTGCCGTCTGTGTAGACAACGCCTGTGGTATCGAAGCGGGCAATCGTCGGGCGGATCGCTAGATGGCCTTGTTTCAGCTGCTTCAGGAACCCTGCATCGATGACGGCGGCCTTGCGGGCAGTGAACGGCCCCCAGGCGGCCGGGCCGAGGCCGAATGCGGTCAGGTCGCCGATGGCGCGTCGACGCAGCGCGGCGCCGATACGGTCGAACAGGCGCGGCAGGCCGAGTGGGGTCAGGGCAATGCCCATCAGTTGCACCGGAACCAGCTTGAACATCTCACGGGTGACGATGGGGGGCGTGGTTCGCACCGAAACGGAAACCGAGGCTGCACCGTGGACCGCCAGGTCGGCAGCAATTTCGGCGCCGCTGTTTCCCAGTCCGACCACGAGCGTTTTAAGGCCGCGGTACGCCGCACCGCTGACATAGTCCGATGAATGAAGCAGCGTGCCGGAAAACGTGCCAACCCCTTCCCAGTCGGGCAGGTAAGGCTCCGAACACTGGCCTGTGGCAACGATGACAGCCCGCGCCCGCCGTGTGCCGCGACAGGTGACCACTTCCCAGCTGAAACCCTCGGGGCTGTCGGAATTGTGTTGAACCGCTTTGACCTGCTCGCCGAGAACCACTTCCAGGCCAAGCGCGTGGGCGTATTCCCTCAGGTAGGCGGCGTATTCGTCTTTCGACAGGTAGCGTGGGCGATCCGCGGGAATCGGATAGTGGGCCAGCCCTGAATAGCGCCGGATGGTGTGGAGCTTGAGACTTTGGTAGCGCCGGGCCCACGAGCCGCCAATCTGATCGTCCCGTTCGAGCACGGTCGCACGAATGCCGCGCTTCGCGAGCGCGGCGGCAGTGGAAAGCCCGGCTGCGCCGCCGCCGATGATCAGGACGGGTGGATCTCCGTCAGCCGGCGGCATAGAAGCGGCCCAGGGTGTAAAGATAAGACGCGAGCACAAGATGGAACACCATCGGAATGGTGCCGCCGAACCAGCGCTGGTCGGGACGGCGGCGCATTCTGAGGGTGTAGCGGATCGGCATCGCCCCGGCGTAGACAGCACTGAAAACGAGGAGAAAACGTCCGAATTCGGGATGCCTGGCGACCGCAATCCCGCTGTTCGAGGTGAAGGCCAGGTCGATCCACAGCATGACCGCGATGAAAACAAGCTGGATCGGCAGCAGGATCGAGTACGGCACCAGATTCCATTGCGCCATGGGCGGCAACCACGACCGGGGCCGGATCGCCACCAGGACCTGGCCGGCCACGCGCAGCACGAACAGGCCGGTAAACAGCCACAGCAGGGGTGCGATGTCGGCGGGTTTCCCGCGGCCGCCCTCCCCGTTCGGCAGCATGATCAGCGCGGCTGCGGTCATCGCCATCACCAGAATCAGCCCGACCCGGGTCGGGAGAGGCGTGGTGTCGCTTCTGCTGGTCACGCGATGGCGGGTTCCATCATGCCAAGCAGGTCACGACAGTGGCGGTACCAGTCGCTCTGGAAGCGCGCCTTGGGGTCGTATTCCCGCTTGAGTTCCAGGAATCGGCGCATTTGCGGATAGCAGCTTTCGACCTGTTCGCGTGTGGCCCACCGGTGGTAGGTCAGGTAGTACGAGCCATTGCGCGCGATGGCCAGGTCGATCAGTCGCCGGAAGGCCGCTGCCGAGTGTGCGATCCCTGCGGCTGTGTGCACGGTGTGCAGATTGAAGATCACGCAGGCCCACGGCTGGCGGGCCCAGGCCAGGAACGATTCGTCGTCGCGTTCGATCAGCCGGATCGTCCCGTAGATGACGTCGACCTGGTGGTGCCGGAAGTCCTCGGCGGCCGCTGCCATGAAATCTGCCAGCCGTTCGCGCGGGACGTACAGTTCGGTAATCATCTCGGTTGCCCGGTGCGATGATCCCAGGGCTTCGTCGAGCCGGCGGTGGTAGCCGTCGTCGTAATCCGCCAGCTGATGCCGGTCGGAATAGTAGAGCTGCCCCGAGGTCGACAGGTAATACGCGCTGTAGAGCTTGAAGGCCCGTTGCTTGTCGGTGTGCGCAAGGGTGATGAGGTGGGTCCAGTCGTCGCCGGACAATTCCCGTTGACCCTTGGCCGGGGGATGCGTCCGTTCGACGGGCCGATAGCAGGAGAACACGCCTGTGCGAAGGAAATCATCGGAAGCGGGGTCGATCGCAAACTGGAAATCGCCGTACAGGTAGCCTTCGGCGATCCGTTCATCGAAGCGCGCCACGAGGGTGTCAAGCTGCCCCAGTTCGACCACGCGTTCGAGCATGCGTCGAGGGACGAGCCTCAGGGTGGCCGAATAGATGCAGCCGAACAGCCCGTAGCCTCCCACGACGAGGCGAAAAAACTCAGGATTGCACGCACGGCTGCACTCGACCGTTTCGCCATCCGCATTCACAAGAACCAGGGATTCGACGTTTGAGACGAAGGGCTTCATCGAGAGTCCCCGTCCATGGGCATTGGCTGAGATCGTGCCGCCGATCGAGATCCGGTCGGCCCCGGTCTGTTTCTGCGCGATGGCCCAGGGATGCGGCTGGCCCGCCTGAACGGTTTCGAGATATTCGATCAACGCGGGCCACTGGATCCCGGCCTCGACCTCGATCAATCCGCGCCCGGCATCGAAAGCGAGAACCCGGTCGAGCGATATGGTATCGAGCACCAACCCGCCTGCGCAAAACTGCTGCCCGCCCATCGCGTAGCGACCGCCCGCGACGGCGACCGGAATTCCGAGTGCGGCCGCGCGCGCGATGCCAGCACGGATTGCCTGCAAGGAATCGACAGGGATAACCTCCACGACCTCCGAGGCGTTCAGCTCGGAGTGGATGTCATTGACGACGATGCCCACCAGCTCAGCTTCCGGTTGCGGGTTTCCGTTTCAGCAGCAGAACGCTCGTTCCGCCCACCCAGACGATGTAGAACACCAGATTGAGAAAGCCCGCGCCGTGCGGCGTCCAGAATCCTTCGTGATTCATCGCAGTGGTGCTGACCACGGCCCACAGCCCCGCAGCGATGCTCACCCAGCCCCACCAGGCGGGCAAGAACCGGGTGCGGAGCACGGCGCCGGCAACGGCAAGAAAGAACCCCGCGCTGATCATGTTCTGCCCCGTGTCGATCACCGAGCCGAGATAGAAAATGGTCGCAGCGGTATCCGGGCTGATGTCCCCGACGCTGATGAATGCCAGGCCGCTGCGCATGATGGTCGCGGCCGAACCCAGCGCCAGTGCGACGGCAAAGGACAAGCCGGCAGCCGTTGCCAGCAGGGGCTCGCGGGCATCCAGCATCGCCATGATCAGTGCGGCCATGAACGCGATCATTGCGAGCGAGCCCAGTCCCTGAACGAACATGGACCCGATCACCCGTTGATCGTTATCCGCAAAGAACCTGAGGATCAGTCCCGGGTCATCGGCGACGGTCGGTCCGTTGCCGTAGATCAGCCATCCCGCAAAAAACAGGACAACGCTTACCACCCCCCCTGCGGCCGCCAGCCGGTCACGCGTTTCGTTTTTCATGTCAGCTCCCCTTGACCCTGGTTTCGAGTAGAAAACCCTGCTGTGACACGGCCCGCCGTTTGACCTGACGAGGCATATCCAGTGCCAATACTAATATAAACAGATTGGTTGTTTTGGGGGTGTCGAGGCACGCGACCTAGGGCAGGCTTCATTGCGATGAATCGGGAACACGTGGAGTGACCCTGGCATGACGCGTGCTTTATGAAGGAGACGCGACGACCTGCGCGCCTGTATGGCTACAACATGGCTGAATGGGCGGTGCGGCTGAGCGGATGACCAAGCAGCGGCAGGAACCCGCGCGTGCTCGCTTGCTGCTCGAAAACGTCGGCCTGGAGTGGCGGTGCGAAATAATATCCCTGGGCCAGGAAGCCGTCTGCCTGGGTCAGCAGCAGCAAACTCTCGAACTGTCCGGCTGTCTCCACACCTTCTGCTACCACCTCCATGCGCAGGCTTTTTGCCAGCCCGATGATGGCTTGCACCACGGCGGTGTCGTCGGCTTCTTCGCCCAGGCCGTCGATGAAGGATTTGTCGATCTTGAGCACGTCGACGGGAAAACGCTTGAGATAGGCCAGCGATGAATAGCCGGTGCCGAAGTCGTCGATGGCGAGCCGGCACCCCTTTTCCTTCAAGCGTTTCAGGACGGCCTGGCCGCGCGCCACGTCTTCCATCACCACGGTTTCGGTGATTTCGAGCTCCAGCGCCGATCCTGGCAGGCCGTATTCATGCAAGGCTTCAGCCACTTTGTCGACCAGGGTTTCGTTGCGGAACTGGGCGGCCGACAGGTTGACGGAAATGCGGAAGTTCGGGTCAATCGCATTACGCCAGGCCGCGCACTGGCGGCTGGCTTCGCGCAGGGCGAAGTTGCCCAGTGCCACGATCAGGCCGCTTCGCTCCGCGACCGGGATGAAGCGCATCGGCGGCACCCGCCCCAATTCAGCCGAATCCCATCGCATCAGGGCCTCTGCACCGACCAGACGGCCCTCCGCGCTGAGCTGCGGCTGGTAATGCATGGACAGTTCCCCGGTGTCCAGTGCACGGCGCAGGCAGTATTCGATCTGCATGGAGTCGGCCACCCCGGCTGCCATGTCGGCTGTATAGAACTGGTAGTTGTTGCGGCCGTATTCCTTGGCGCGATACATGGCCACGTCGGCTTGCTTGAGCAATTCTTCCGGCGTTTGTCCATCGTCCGGATAGAAGGTGATGCCGAGACTGGCGCAGCCAGCTACTTCGTAGCCCATGATCTGGTAGGGCGCAGCCAGCACGTTGATGATTTCTCCAGCCACCCGCGCAATGCTTTCCGGTTCCCTGGCATCGATCAGGATCAGCGCAAACTCGTCGCCACCCAGTCGCGCCACCGTATCCGATTCCCGCACCCGGGACAGCAGGCGCCGCGCGACTTCCTTGAGCATTTCGTCGCCGGTGGCGTGCCCCAGCGTGTCGTTGACGGTCTTGAAGTTGTCCAGATCGACGAGGATCAGGGCCAGCTTCTCTTCATCGCGCCGGCACTGGCTGATGGCATGGGTCAGGCGGTCCTGGAACAGGACGCGGTTGGGCAGGGTCGTGAGCGGATCGTAGTAGGCCAGCCGGGTCAGCCGCTCGCGCGTGTCGACCAGTTCCGAAATGTCGGTCGCAATCCCGACGAACAGCTTTTCGCCCTTTTCGCTGTTGACGGCATCGATGTTGATCCACTGGACATAGAGATCGCCGTTCTTGCGCCGGTTGCGCATCTCGCCGACCCAGCGGCCCTTTGTTTTCAGGCTTTCCCACATGGCTTGATAGAAGTCGCGGTCCTGCTTGCCCGAATTGAGGATGCGCGGATTCTGGCCCAGCAGTTCGTGCGCTTCGTAACCGGTCATCTGGCAATAGGCGGTGTTGACGCGCACGATCTTGCCGTCGGTGTCGGTCATCAGGATGCCTTGATGGCTGCTCTCGAACACGGTTCCGGCAAGGCGCAACTCCTTGTCGCGCTGCTGCAAGCTTTCCAGAAAGCGTGTAGACAACAGGATGAGCGCCAGTATGATGATCGCCATGCCAACCAGCAAACCGGCGCGATACCGTGCTGTTCGGGCATGTTCATCGAGCAGCTGGCGATGATTCAGGTCGGCCAGCTGCATCAGGATCGATCGCCCGTCGCCATGAATCAACGCGCGCAGATCGGTTTCCAGAACCGGCACGTTCTCGCCAATGATCTCGGCATGGCGCGCCAGATTCTCGAATTCCATTTGCTCGGCAGGGGGCAGCAGGGACGCCATGCCCTGCATGCGGGACAGCGCGTTGCGCACCTCCGACGCGACGACCTTGCCCTCCTCCAGCGCCTGCATGAAGAGGACGTTGTTGAGCAGCATCAGCTCGTGATGCAGGGAACGGGCAAGCCCCGTAGGGGGGAGCGTCGCCGCAAAAGCGGGCGCATCACTCTGGAAATAACGTAGTGAATTGCTCACCAGCGCATTGCGCTGCTTGAAGTCGTCCCACAACGCTTCCTGGTTCTGGTTCGCTTTGTAGTAGTTCATCCAGATCCGGTGCACGGTGATGTCCTGCGCCATCTCAGCTGCCAGCCCGGCACGCTCATGCTTGATGCGGGTCATCCAGCCGTTGGCTTCATCGTAATTGCCGGCCACGCCATGATGCAGGGCGATCACCTGTTCGCGGAACCGGCTTTCAGCCAGTTGCAGGCGCTCCATGCGGGCGCGCAGTTCTTCCAGGCGTTCGACGCCGCCCATGACTGAAGGCAGCAGCAGGCCGGCCGTCAGCGCAGTGAACAGCGCAAGCAGGAGCAGTCCGGTCTTGAGCTTGCCCGTGGCGCTGGTCCGGAACAGATTCCAGTTCATGAACTCGCCTCCGGCAACACGCCATTCAGGCTGCCCAGAAAGGCAAGCAGGGCCTTGCGCTCGACTTCCCGGTCGGCATCGTCGCGAAACAGGCGCGGTTCATGGAACAGGCGCTGCCCCAGTGCAACCTTGCGGGAATCCAGTTCAAGATGTCGCGGGATCGGCGAAATCGGCTGGCTGGTGGCGGGCGGGACATAGCCCGCCATCGGCAGCGGGTCGGATGCGTCCTGTGCGAGGGAGGACCACGCCCCCCAGCCCACCAGCCCGGCGATCGGAATCAGCAGTATGAGAGGAAAACGAATCATTCATCGGATATCGGTCGAAGGCGGCTGAACTTGACCCGCTTCCATCAATAAATTCAATCGGTCATTGCATCGCACGTCCCCGTTTGCGCTGCCGTCCGCGAACGCAGCACCTTGATCTGGAACAGCGTGTTGCGCTCGTCTTCTTCCAGTGCCGAACGGATGTGATGCACGGTCGCCTGATAGCGGGGAATCACGTTGTACTTCAAGGCGTTGACGCGCTTCTGGGTCTTGCGGCTGGCGGCCAGCAGGCGCCACAGCGCATTTTCCGCCTCGCCCAGCCTCGCCAGCGTCACGGTCAGGTCGCGCAACCGCAGGCGCGCCTCATCGAAGCTGACGTCAGTCCACATCAGGCCCACCGGCTGCAACGGCAAGGGTTCGGCCGACACGCTGGGATATTCGACGCCGACGCTGGAACGCGCCACGACCTTGACCGCCACCGCCGGTTTCAGGCCGATGGTGGCCTGGCGCAGCATCTGCGATCCCATGCGCATCTGCACGATGCCCAGCCAGTGGTAGGCCTCGGCCAGTTCGACAACCGTCTGCGCGCGCAGCGCACGGTATTGCGCCAGACGCTCATAAACCAGCCGGGTCAGCAGGTCGCGCTTCTTCTCCAGCATCTGCCGGCCCTGCTCCAGAAAACGGGTCTGGCGGCCAACCTGCAGCAGCGCGCTTTTGGTGGGCGGGACAGACAGGCGTTTTTTCATGCCGCAGGTCCCTTGTGATACTTCGCCAGGTCCGCTTCCGACACCCGGATCAAGGCATCCGGCGGCAGCATCGAGAGCAGGTCCCAGGCCAGATTGAGCGTCTCGAACACGCTGCGGTCCTCGTCCTCGGCCTGGCCGATGAAACGGCGCTCGAACGCCTCGGCAAACTGCAGATAGCGGCGGTCGGCGTCGGACAGCTCCTCGGCGCCGATGATGGCCGCCAGCCCGCGCACGTCCAGCGCGCGGGCGTAGCTGGCGAACAGCTGGCTCGCGACGTGCGGATGATCCTCGCGGGTGAAGTTCTTGCCGACGCCGTCCTTCATCAGGCGCGACAACGAGGGCAGCACCGTCACCGGCGGATAGATGCCTTGATTGGCCAACTCGCGCCCGAGCACGATCTGGCCCTCTGTGATGTAGCCGGTGAGGTCGGGGATCGGGTGGGTGATGTCGTCGGATGGCATCGACAGCACCGGGATCAGGGTGATCGAGCCGCGCCGGTTCTTGATGCGCCCTGCCCGCTCGTAGAGTTCGGCAAGGTCGGAATACAGATAGCCGGGGTAGCCCTTGCGCGCCGGCACGTCGCCGCGTAGCACCGCCACCTCGCGCAGTGCCTCGGCATAGGCGGTCATGTCGGTCATCACCACCAGCACATGGTGGTCGAGGTCAAACGCCAGATACTCGGCTGCAGTGAGCGCTGCGCGCGGGGTGAGCAGACGTTCGATCACCGGTTCGTCGGCGAGGTTGAGGAACATTGCCACCTTGTTCAGGACCCCGCTTTCCTCGAAGCTTTCCTGGAAGAAGCGGGCATCGGAATGCGATGCGCCCAACGCGGCGAACACCACCACGAACTCGGACGCGCCCTCGCCCAGCAGCTTGGCCTGACGCACGATCTGCGCCGCCACCCGGTTATGCGGCAGGCCGCCGCCGGAAAAAATCGGCAGTTTTTGCCCGCGCGTCAGCGAATTGAGGCCGTCGATAGCGGAGATCCCAGTCTGGATGAATTCGCGCGGATACGCTCGCGCCGCAGGATTGAGCGGCTCGCCGTTGACGTTGCGGCGGTCGGCGGACACGATCGGCGGGCGGTTGTCGCGCGGGCCCCCTGTTCCATTGAACACCCGGCCGAGGAGATCGCGCGAGACCGGCAGCCTGAACGGCTCGTCGAGGAAGCGCACCCAGGTGCGCTCCAGATCCAGCGCGTCGGTGCCCTCGAATACCTCCACCACCACCGTCTGGTCAGCCGCACGGATCACCAGGCCTGAACGCAGCCGCCCGGCATGATCGCGCACCTGTACGCGAGATCCCGCGGCCACACCAGGCACGCCCGCCATCACGATGAGACCGCCCTGGGCGGAAACGGCGGAGCGGAATTCGATGTTTTTCATGGGGCGGCTTCACCCTTTCCCCTGGCCCCTCCCCCTTCAAGAGGGAGGGGCGGAAGACAGGCTTCCCGATCTCCGATGGTGGCAGGCGAGGTTTTAGCCTCTCTCCCTTGAGGGGAGAGGGGTTGGGGAGAGGGTGAGGCGTCCCCTAACACCCCAGCCCTTCGACACATATCCTCCAAAACCCCCTCCAGGTTGGACATCAGTTTGTTATTCCAATAGCGCAGCACGATATACCCTTCCGAACCGAGCCAGGCATCACGCGCCACGTCATGCTCAACCCGTTCCTGATGCTGTCCGCCATCCAATTCCACGATCAGCTTCTTCTCCGGGCAAAGAAAATCCACCACATAGACGCCGACAGGCTGTTGGCGGCGAAACTTCAGCCCGCATAGGCGATGGGCACGCAGGCGCGACCACAGCAGATTTTCGGCGTCGGTTTGCTGGCTGCGGAGATGGCGGGCGAAATCGTGTTGTTTCATGTCTGGAATCTCAGCGCTGCGCGCTCACCCTCTCCCCAACCCCTCCCCCCTCGAGGGGGAGGGGCTTTGTTGGTAATCCAGTGCGATCTGCTCGAATTCTGCTGGAATCCGGGCGATGGCCGCCTTCAACGCGGTGAGATCGTCCGGGCCATGCTGGCTTTTCCAGCGCCGCGCCTGCGTCAGCAGGGGCATCTGGATCAGGCGCCGGGCCGGCGCGCCGAGTTTGACCAGTTTCATCCCCTGACGGTGGATGGCCAGCATTGCCGCGAGCAGGGCGAACTGCTTGTCCGGCGAGGCAAAGCTGTCGACGTCGTCGATGGCCGATTGCTGCAGCAGGCCTTCCTTGATCAGGCTGGCGGCTTCCAGCGTCCAGCGCTGCTCGGAGGACAAGGCCTCGACGCCAACCAGGTTGACGATGCGCTGCAGCTCTTCGGACGCGGCGAGCAGACCGAGCGCCTCGGCGCGGGCGGCTTGCCAATCCGGATCGATCTGTTCCGCCCACCACCTGGCCGCGGGAGTCACATAGCCGGAAAAACTTTCCAGCCAGTCCACCGCCGGATAGTGACGCGCGTCGGCCAGCTCCTTCGACAGCGCCCAGAAGGTCTGGATGATTTCCTTGGTGTGGCTGGTGACGGGTTCGGAAAAGTCGCCGCCGGGCGGTGAGACGGCGCCGATCAGGGTGACCGAGCCGTGATCCCGGGCCAGTGTCTCGACCCGCCCGGCACGCTCGTAAAAGGCTGCGAGGCGCGAGCCCAGATAGGCCGGATAGCCCTCCTCCACCGGCATCTGGCCGAGCCGGCCGGCGACTTCGCGCAGCGCTTCGGCCCAGCGGCTGGTGGAATCGGCCACCATCACCACGTCGTAGCCCTGATCGCGAAAATACTCGGCAATCGTGATGCCGACGTAGATCGAGGCCTCGCGGGCGACCACCGGCATGTTGGAGGTGTTGGCAACCAGCAGGGTGCGCTCCATTAGGGGGCGGCCGGTGTGCGGGTCGTTCAGTTTGGGCAGGGATTCGAGCACGTCGGTGAGTTCATTGCCGCGTTCGCCGCAGCCGACGAAGATCACGATCTCGGCGTTGCACCAGCGCGCAATTTGCTGCAGCAGCATGGTCTTGCCAGCGCCAAAGGGCCCGGGAATCGCTGCCTTGCCGCCTTTCAGCAGCGGATAGAAAGTATCGAGGATGCGCTGCCCGGTGATCAGCGGCGCCACGGCATGGTCGCGCTGGCGATAGGGTCGCGGCGTGCGTACCGGCCAGCGGTGGAACAGGCGCAGCTTGTCGATGCGGCCATCGGCCCGCTTCACCCGGCCGATTACCTCATCCACGGTGTAATCGCCCTCCGGCGCCAGTTCCAACAGTTCGCCATGAAGCTGCGGCGGCGTCAGGATGCGGTGCTGGATCGATTCGGTTTCCTGCACCGTGCCCAGCACATCGCCGGCGGCGAGGGTGGTTCCGGCGCTGCGCTGCGGGTCCGGCACGAAATGCCAGCGGGTGTCGCGCGGCAGCGAGGGGACGGCCACGCCGCGCGCAAGATGGTCGCCGCTCTGTTCCCGCACGGCTTTGAGCGGGCGCTGCACGCCATCGAAGATGGCACCGAGCAGGCCGGGGCCGAGCTCCACCGAGAGCGGCCAGCCGAGGCCTTCCGCCACCTCGCCGGGGCGCAGGCCGGCGCTGTCCTCGTACAACTGGGCCAGCGCGACGTCGCCATCGCGGCCGATGACTTCGCCGATCAACTGCATGTGTCCGACCCGCACCTGCTCGCCGATCACCGTCTGCGGCAGATCGAGTCTGACCAGCGGGCCATTGATGTCGAGAATCTTGCCCATGTGCGCTATCCGTGAACCAGCACGTCGAGATCGGGCGCGCTCGCAAACAGCCGCTCCATCGCCACGCGCGCCAGCTCTTCGGCCAGGCGTGCCTGCCGCGCCTCGAAGGTCTGGTCCAGTTGCGCGCGGTTGTTGCCCAGACGCACCCTGAGGCCGCCCAGGCTGGGCCGGTCGAGGCTGGCAAGCTGGATCGTTCGGCCGGGCGCGGCTCGTGCGAGCAGGTTCGCCCACAGGGGCGCCAGCCGTTTTTCGTCCTCGGGGCGGATTTCTGCGACCAGATCGCCCGGCGGCAACACGCGCGCCGCCTCGGCAAGCCAGGCTTCGAGCACCTCCGGATAGCGCGTGTCGTCCTGCACCAGCGCCTGGAAGGCGGTTTTCATCTCGGCCAGTGTGGCCTCGGTCAGCGTCCAGCGCAGGCGGTCGAGTTCGGCGGCGAGCCGCGTTTCCGCCGCCTGGGTGAGGCGCCGTACCTGGCGTTCGGATTCGGCCTTGGCCAGCAGGATCTCCCGCTCTTCGGCCAGGCTCAGTTTTTCGGCCGACTCGGCGAGGATGCGCGCACGTGCCGATTCCGCATGCTGGTGCTGCTCGCGCGCCAGCGTCTCGGCCTGGTGAATCAGGGCCTGCTCGAGTTGGGCAACCTGTTCGTCTGATTCCATTATTGTTATTTATTCAATTGGTTAAGAATAGTTATTCAAGTTGTTTGTTGCATCACTTCGGGCCCCAGCACTGCATGGACGACCGCATCGACTGCGGGGACGTAATCCTGCGGTGCATGCAGCGGCGGCAGTTCAGTGATGACAATGTGTCCGCCTTCGTTGCGCAGGCGGTCGAGCCAGACACCCCCGGCGTGGGCCAGATGCGTTTCCAGCAGCACCAGGGCGGCATCGCCGTCCCGGACCAGTTGGCCCAACACCGCGTCCACCCCGTCGGCGTCAACGTCGGCATGCACTTCGGCGCCGATCAGGCGGAAGCCATCGACCAGTCCCGCGCTACCGAGCACCACCAGACGCGCGATGCAAGACGGGCTGTCGGAATCTTGCATGGCCGTCCGCCTCAAATCTTGCCGAGCAGCAGGATCGACATGACCAGGCCGTAGATCGCGATCCCCTCGGCCAGCCCCATGTAGATCAAGGTCCGGCCGAACATCTCGGGCTTCTCGGCGATCACCGCCAGCGCGGCGGAGCCGATGGGCCCCAGCGCTATCGCGGCGCCGACGGCGGCGAGGCCGGTGGGCAGGCCGATACCCAGCAGGGCCAGACCCTTGCCGAGGGTGATCTCGCCAGTGGCGCCGGCCAGAGGCTCCGCCGCCAGCACTTCCTGCACGCCGAGCAGCATGACGCCGAGCAGTCCCAGGCCGAACAGCGCCAGGTTCGCGATCAAGCCGCCCTTATGCCACGCGGCCGGCACACGCTGCGGCTTGAGCGTCAGCCAGACGCCTGCGCCCAGGGTGGCCGCCACCGGCAGCACCATCAATACGATTAACCAGACCATGTTGCCCCCTTTGATAACCTCACTTCAGATCCTGCTCCGTTCCGGGACCAGGCGCAACGGTTCGAATTCGGTTCCATCCGCGCTGAAGAAGCGCGAGAAGCCTTCGTAATACATCAGGCGCAGCGCCTGGATTGCGACGATCGCCCCCTCCAGCACGATGATGACGATATTGCCGAGCACGAGGGTGATCCCGTGGGCCACCCCATCGAGCCCGTTGGCCAGGGTGAACACCGCCAGCGCCAGTGCGACGTGGTTGAGGCAGAAGGCGGCGACGCGCATGAACGACAGGGTGCTGGAAAACAGGGTGATGCCGGTCTCCAGCGTTTCGATGACGGTCACCAGGATGCGCTCGCCCAGCCCGGCCCGGGCGTCCACCCATTTGAACGTGGCTACCCCGGCCAGGCCCAGCGCCGCCAGCAGCCAGGCCGGCCCGGTACCTTCCACCGCGCCGGAGAGTCCTGCCAGGCCGCCGACCGCGCCGAGGTAGAACACCAGTCCGGCAAGGCCGCTGGAGTCGAACAAGGCCTTCCCCACCTGCCCCGCCACCCACTGGTTGCGGATGTTGACCAGCAGGGTGAACGCGATGAAGCCGACGCCGAAACCCACCGCCAGGCTCAGCAGGCGCACCGGATCGTGCAGCGGCGACAGCCAGAGCGGTTCGATGAGGTGTTCGTACCCGAAGATGCTGCCGTACAGCAAGCCGAACAGCATCGACACGGCGCCTGCCGCGATGCCAACCCAGGCGAGCCGTCCGAGGCGCCGGAAGAACGCGGCGGCGAGCAGCAGGATGACCGCGCCGTGGCCGACGTCGCCGAACATGGCGCCGAACAGCAGCAGGTAGGTGAACGCGAACGGCAGGGTGGGATCGAATTCGCCGTAGCGCGGCACGCCATAGCTTTTCACCAGCGGCACGAAGGGCGCCAGCCAGCCGGGGTAGCGCATGAGAGACGGCACCTCGGCGGTTTCGTCTGCCGTGGGCGCGCGCAGGTCGAGCCAATAGCGTCCATGGAACTGCGCTTCCAGGGTGTCGCGCAGGTGCGCCACCATGCGGCTGGGGACCCAGCCCGTCACCACCGCCAGCCCGCCCTTTCCGCGCACGCCGGCCAGCGCGGCCTCGGCCAGCGGCCGTGCCAGGGCCAGGCGCTGGCGGGCTTCGTGCAGTCGCGGACCCAGCTGGTCGCGCAGCGCCTCCACCACCCGGCAGGACTCGCTCGATTGCACGTCGAGCCGGGCGCGCGCTGTGTCCAGCCATTCGCGTGCCGCCTGCGGATGGGTGCGCAATTCATCGGGTACCGGCAATTCGTGCCAGCCCGCCTGGGCCAGCACCCCTTTCACTTCGTCGTGGCGGGTGCGTGGACCCGCAATGACTGCAAAGACATGATCGCCCGCCTGATCGAAGCGCGAAACCAGATGCCCGGTCATCGACAGCGCCTCGGTGACCCGCCTGAGTCCCGCCGACGGCAGGCTGCCGATCCGGACGGCCAGCAGGCTGTCGGCGCGCAGCAACTGGGCAAGATCGACCTTCAGCCGCTCCAGTTTGGCAAGCGTGCCTTCCAGCACGTCGAGGCGATGGCGGGTGTCGTCGATCTGCGCCGTGGTGTCATGATAGGACTGGCAGGTGCGCCACGCCTGGCTCAGCCAGTCGTTCAACTCCTGAAGATCGGCCAGCGAAGGCGCTTCGGCGTCCTCGGGCAGATGCAGCGGGCCAGTGTCGCCGTGCTGTTCCAGTAACTTGGCGAGGCGCGCCTCTGCTTCCAGCCAGGCTTCTCGATAATCTACAGCGGGCGATTCCGCCAGGGCTTTCAGCGAACCCGGCGCCGGATTGAATACGCCAAAGCGGGCGAGCGCCAGGGCGGCATCCTGGGCTTCGGACGCCAGCAGGACCAATTGAGCCTTGAGCAGAAGGTCGGCGCGCAGCATCAGGTCAGCCCGCTCGGCATGCCCTGCGCGGCCTGCCGGATATCGGCTTCGGCCAGCCCGAGGCGACGGCCACGCAGCACCGCCCGGATGGCGCGCAAGTCGTGTTCGCGCAGAATCAGATAGGCAAATGCACGGGCAAGGCCGTCGGCACGGCTGTGCAACACCCGCACTGCCTGGCCGGTCGTGGCCTGATCGAGGCGGGCGAACACACCGGGGATGTCGACCGCGCCGGACAGCCGCTTCTGCCACGCCTCTGGCAACGCAGCCAGCACAGCTTCCAGGCTGTCCAGCGCGGCCAGTTCGCGCAGGCGTGACCCGGGCAGACCGTAATGCGAGCCCACCAGCAGGTAATACACCTGCGCTGGCGGCAGCTTGTAGTTGAAGCGATAGCGCAGCAGCCAGATCAGGTTGATGGCGTCGACAAGGTGGGCCATGAGGGAATGGAAAGACACGCCCAGGGCGGCTTCCAGTGGCTGGGCGTGCTGGACCAGGCTTTCGTAATAGGCACGGTCGAGCGCGGCATCCAGGCTGAACGGGTCATGGCTTTGCTCAAAGGCGCGTCGGGCCTGGCGCACGATGCCGGCATAGGGCCCGGTTTCGAGACGCCGGAACAGTTCGCTGACGTCCTCGGCATGCGCCAGAGCCGGGTAATCCAGACTTCCAAACGATGTCATCGGGGTCAGCCGGGCCAGCACGGCGGCTGGACGTTCGCCAGTCATCTTGCTGCGCAGCAGGGTCTTGACGTTGGAAATCTCGAAGCGCGCGGTCCAGAAAATGAGGAAGTTGCGGGCATCGCCTGACAGCGGCCGGATCAGCACCCGTGTTTCGTCGAGGATCTGCGCAATGATGTGTTGCTCCAGCGAGCGGGAATCCTTGCCAGGAAGATCCGCCGCCAGGTGCGGCAGGCCGCGCCGGGACAAAACATCCGGCAATGCGTCATCCGGGGCGTCAACCAGTTTGTCCAGTTCCTCATTTCGCCAGAGCTGGCTGGCATACAGGCTGACACGGGTATCGAGATAAGCGGACATGATGGTTGGGCAGCATTACCGGGGAATTTCCTCTGGCTCGGGCCGTGCGATGCAGGGGCGCGTCACCCCGTCGGGTCGAGCAGCAGGGCCAGGGCCGCATCCACGGCCTCGGTTTCGTGGCGCGTCGCCATGTCGCGCAGGCTGCGCTGGCTTTCGCCGTATTTGCGTGTGAGTTCGGCAATCGCCTGCTCGGCCCGCGCGTGTGCCTCGTTCAGGAAAGGCGCCCGCAACTCGGAGCGTCCGGCGTCGAAGCGCGCCTCGGCCTCCCTCGCGCCGGCCAGTGCGTCCTCGATCATGCGCTGGCGTGCCTGGGTGGCCTCGTCGATCAGGGCTTGCGCACGCGCCTCGGCTTCCAGCAGGTGTTGGAGCGGATCGTCCACTAAGTCACACGCCCGCGACCAGCGCTAGTCCGGCGGCGGCGATGCCCATTCCGGCCAGCCGCATGGTGTAACGGCCGATCAGGCTGCCTGCCATCCCCGCGCCATGCAGACATGCCGTGGCCAGCACGAAGCCCAGCGCATACAGTGCGGGCGTGGCAGTCTGCGGCATTTCGAGCCCGTGGGCGGTGCCGTGAAACAGCGCGAATACGGCAGCGAGGGTCATGCCGGCTAGAAGCGGCGCGCGGCGGTGCGTGGCGATCAGCAAGCCCAGCACCAGCACCGACACGGCGATGCCGGTTTCAATCTGAGGCAATGCCCAGCCCGCACTCCCCAGCACGCCGCCCAGCAGCATCGCGCTGACAAAGGCAGCCGGCACGGCCCACAGCGCCCTGCCCCCCTGCTGCGCCGCCCACAGGCCAATGGCGATCATGGCAAGCAGGTGGTCCAGCCCCAGGAACGGGTGGGCCAGGCCGCTGGCGAAACCGCTTGCCGGGTGATCGCCCGTGTGCGCGGCCGCCGAGCCTGCGACCAGGCAGAGTGCAATCAGGGCGAGCGGGCGGGAAGGTTTGATCGGGTTCATTGCGTGTTCTCCGGATTTAGTTTGCACAGCATTATTTGATCTTGACCTGGACCAGCTCCTCGCCATCCGGATCGGTCACGTGCACGGCACATGCGATGCACGGGTCGAAAGAGTGGATGGTGCGCAAAATCTCGATCGGCTGCTTTGGATCGTGCATGACGTGATTGTCCTGCAGCGCCGCCTCGTAGGCGCCCGGGGTGCCCTGCGTGTCGCGCGGGCCGGCGTTCCAGGTGCTCGGTACCACCGCCTGGTAGTTGCTGATCTTGGCGTCGTCGATAACGATCCAGTGGCTCAGTCCACCCCGCGGGGCTTCCATCAGGCCCACCCCCTGCATGTGGCTGGGCCAGGTCGAGGGATCCCAGTACTGGTCATTGAAGGTTCGCACGTCGCCGGCCTTGATGTTGGCGATGAGCTGGTCGTACATGCCCTGCATGGAATCGGCGATGATTTTCGACTCCAGGGTGCGCGCCGCTGTTCGGCCAAGTGTGGAGAACAGCGCCTCGACCGGCACGTCCAGCGTCTTCAGTGTGAAGCCCACCAGTTCCTTGGCCTGGGCGTTGCCGCTGGCGTACAGCATCAGCACGCGGGCGAGCGGGCCGACCTCCATCGACTTGCCTTTCCAGCGCGGCGACTTAAGCCAGGAATACTTCTGCTCGACGTCGAGCTGCTCATACGGCGGCTTCGGTCCGGTGTAATTGAGTTCGGTTTCACCCTTGAACGGGTGCAGGCCCTGCCCGTCGCCTTGGCTGTATTTGTACCAGGAGTGGCTGACGAATTCCTGGATCTCGTTGTCGGCATCCAGGTCGATGGGATGGATGGTCGAGAGGTCGCGGTTGAGGATGACGCCGCGCGGAATCAGGTAGGAATCGGTGTCCCAGAAGCTCTTCGAGGGCAGGTCGCCAAAGGTCATGAAATTGCCCAGCCCTTCGCCCCGTGCGCCCCAGTCCTTGTAGAAGCTGGCGATGGCGAGGGTGTCCGGCACGTAGACCTGATCGACGAAATCGCGCATCTGCCTGATCACGTTTTGCACGGTTTGCAGGCCGACCATATTGAGCGCGGTGGCGTCCTGGCCACCACGTGCTCCCTTGGCCTGCCCTGCCTGATCTACCTGCACCGAAATTGCCGACGGCACGCCGCCCACCACAAAGTTGGGATGGGGGTTCTTGCCACCGAAGATGGTGTGCAGCTTGACCACGTCGCGCTGCCAGGCGAGTGCATCGAGGTAGTGCGCCACCGCCATCAGGTTGGCTTCCGGCGGCAGCTTGTAGGCAGGATGGCCCCAGTAGGCGTTGGAAAACACGCCCAGCTGGCCTTGCTCGACGAAGGTCTTGACCTTCTTCTGCACGTCGGCGAAATAGCCCGGGGAGGATTTGGCATAGCTGGAAATCGACTGCGCCAGCGCCGAGGTGGCCTTGGGGTCGGCCTTCAGCGCGGACACCACGTCGACCCAGTCGAGCGCATGCAGGTGATAGAAGTGCATCACGTGGTCGTGCACGAACTGCGCCCCGATCATCAGGTTGCGAATCAGTTCCGCGTTCTGCGGGATGCTGTAAGTGGGGATGGCGCGATGCAGCGCATCCTCGACCGAACGCACCGACGCCACGCCGTGCACCAGGGTGCAGACGCCACAGATGCGCTGGGCAAAGGCCCAGGCATCGCGAGGATCGCGGCCACGCAGGATGATCTCGATGCCGCGCACCATGGTGCCGGCGGAATACGCCTGGGTGATCTTGCCGCTGGCGTCGGTTTCCGCCTCGATGCGCAGGTGGCCCTCGATCCGGGTGATGGGGTCAACGACGATGCGTTGTGCTGTGCTCATAGCCTGTTTTCCTTGTGTAGTTCAGAACAGCAACATCCAGAATGGCTGGCCACTGCTATTTCAGAAAGTCCTCGAGAATCCGGTACTGCGACTCGGCCTCGTTGTTTTCCGTGCCCTCGCCCGTCGCAACCGTCTCGCAGGTTCGGGCCATGCGTGCCTGCATCGCCGCATCCCAGGCCAGATTGCTGCCTGGAGCCGCTTGCCCGACACAGGCCGCCGCCGCCCTGGCGACGAAGTGGCCCGCCTGAGCGCTCCAGTCGGTCTCGCGTCCGCACTGCGTGAAACTTTCCACCCGGGCCGTATTGGCGGCCTGGGCGACGACGGTCAGTTCCGCGTCGGAAATGTCCGGACGTCCAGCGACATCGAGCGCGGCCTTGACGCGCACATCCCTGGACAACTCAAACACCCGATGGACCAGACGGGCGGCCACCTGCCGCTGCTGCGTGCTGGTCAGTCCGGCCAGCGCTGCCTTGAATTCCTTGTCGTTGGTGATGGCCATGGTTCAGGCTCCTTTGTCCGGAATGTGCGCAGCGATGGTCTCGGTCAGGCCCACCACCGGGATATCCATCTGGTAGTGCTCCAGGCCTTCCTCCAGCACGATGCGGCAGTTGGCGCAGGCGGTGACCAGTCGGTCCGGCCGCACGGCATCGAGTTGGGCTTTCTTCTTCTTGAAAGCCTCCAGCCGCAGTGCTTCTCCCTCCTCGATCGCCGATGCGCCGCCGCCGCCACCGCAGCACCAGTTCATGAATCCGGCATCGGGCATCTCGACGAAATTCTTCGCCACCTGCTTCATCAGGCTGCGTTGCTGCTTGATGACCCCGCCGCGCCGCGCCAGCTGGCAAGGGTCGTGGAAGGTCAGGCGGTCTGTTTCGAAGCCTTCGGTCTTGAGCAGGCCCTGCTCCTGGAATTCGCCCAGCACTTCGATGATGTGCTTGACCTCGAAAGTAAACGGACGGCCGATCAGGTTGGCGCCTTCCCAGCGCAGGGCGGTATAGGCATGGCCGCACTCCGGGCTGATGACAGTCTTGACCTTGAGCTTTTCTGCCCCGTCGACGATGCGCGACACGATGACCCGCGCCAGGTCCGAGTTGCCGATCTGCATGCCGGCATTGGTGGCTTCGAAGGCGGTGGAGCACAGTGTCCAGGTCTTGCCGGCCTGGTCCATGATCTTGGCAATCGCCGCCAGATACTCGGGGAAATTGATGATTTCCATCGACGACAGCATGACCAGGTATTCGGCACCTTCCACATCCATCGGGATGGGAATGCCGTGATCCGCTTCTGCATGCTTCATCTGCGCCTGCACCGCGGGCAGCTTGACGCCCATCGGGCTGCCGATGGTGATGGTGCGGCTGGCTGCGCCCTTGATGCCGTCGGGGGCGTTGCCGGAGGCCGACATGCCTTCACGCATCTTGCGCACCATGTAGACGATGTCGTTGCCCACCGGGCAGACCACCGAACAGCGGCCGCACAAGGTGCACGAGTTGTAGACCAGCTCCTGCCATTCGCCCAGTTCGGCATCGGTGACGGGCTTGGACAGCCCCACCAGTTTCTTCAGACGGCCGACCAGGGTGTATTCCTGCTCGTAAATGCGGCGCAGCGGTTCCAGCTTGTGGATGGGCGTGTACTTGGGGTCGCCGGTTTCGGTATAAAACAGGCAGGCCTCGGCGCAGATGCCGCAATGCACGCAGCTGTTGAAATAGCTGGCGATGGGGGCGTCGATGACTTCTTTCAGGACCCGGACGCCTTTTTCGAGTGACGCGCTCATACCGCTACTCCTTTATGACCGTTGACCTTGCCCTGATACCAGCGCGAACCGAACACGGTGAAGGCATGGAACAGCTTGGTGAAGGGCAGGAAAATCAGCAGCAGCTCGACCGACAGGATGTGCAGCGCCAGCATCGTGGTGTAGGGCAGCAGCAGGTGTTGCACCGCCAGCCAGCCGGTCAGCACCGGCAGGAAGGTCAGCGCCCAGGTGAACCAGTCTTCGAACGTGCTGATATAACGCTTCACCGGCTTGTTGATGCGGTCCACCAGCACCACCACCATTGCCGCCATCGTCACCACCGCCATCAGGTCGATGAACTGCGACGGCAAGCCCGGCCAGGACACGCCCAGCACGCTCTTGATGAAGATGATGTGCGGCACGAACAGAAACACGATCACGGCCAGGCCGATGTGGAAGACGTAGCCGCCAATGTAGGTTGCAGGCGATTTCTTCACCATGCCCTCGGGCGGGATCGACCGCCGCAAAATGGTATTCCAGCCGGACGCCCCGGCCACGTGGCGGGGTGCGGAGAGGTCTTTCTTGCGCCCCAGCGAATAGATCTCGACCAGGCGCCAGACCACCCCCAGAAGAAAAATGCCGACAGCGATATTAAGGCCCGGCCCACGCACCCAGGTCAGAAACTGCAGTTCATTCATGGTCATTTCTCCAGATCGGCCAGCGTGGTTTTTTCATGCGCCGCCTTGGCGGCGTCCTTCTTGGCCCGGTTGGCGAAGCTTGCCGCCACACCGACCGCTGCGCCGGCCACGGCCGCAACCGCCCCCACCTTCAGCGGATCGGCCGGCATCGACAAGGCCTTGTAGAAACCACCGGCATCCCAGAAGTCAGGCTCTGAGCATCCCAGGCAGCCGTGACCGGATTCCACCGGCCACGAGGTGCCGTCGTTCCACTTGGTCGTCGCACAGGCGTTGTGGGTCACCGGCCCCTTGCAGCCCAGTTCGAACAGGCACCAGCCCTGTCGTGCACCCTCATCGTCGAAGGTCTTGGCGAACTTGCCCTGGTCGTAGAACGGGCGGCGGTAGCAGCGGTCGTGAATGGTTTCGCCGAAGAAAGACTTGGGACGGCCCTTGGCGTCCAGTTCCGGCAGGCTGCCGAACGTGAGGAAATGCGCGAGCACCCCGGTCATCACCACCGGAATCGGCGGGCAGCCCGGAATGTTGACGATGGGCTTGTTCTTGATGATGTCGGACACCGAAACCGCGCCAGTGGGATTCGGGTTGGCCTTGGGGATCCCGCCAAAAGCGGCGCAGGAACCCATGGCGACGATGGCGGCACAGCCTTCTGCGGCTTCTGTCAGGATATCCAGATTGGAGCGGCCGCCGATGCAGGAATAGGCGCCGTCCCTATCAAGGGGAATCGAGCCGTCGACGATCAGCAGGTATTTGCCCGCGTTTTCCTTCATCGCGTGGCGCCGGGCTTCCTCGGCCTGGTGCCCGGCTGCGGCCATCAGCGTCTCCTGATAGTCGAGCGAAATCATGTCGAAGATCATGCCTTCCAGCGTGGGCGAATGCGAACGCGTGATCGATTCGGTGCAGCCGGTGCATTCCTGGAACGGCAGCCAGATGACCGATGGCCGCCTGGCGCCAGCCATGGCCTCGGCCATCGCAAGCCCTGCACTGGGCGGCAGGGCCATCATCGAGGCCAGGGTCGCGCAGTATTTCAGGAAGGTGCGGCGGGTGATGCCCTGCCGCGCAAGTGTGTCGATCAACGGACCCTGCATGATGCTTGCCTCCTGACGTCTGTCATCTGGTGCAACACTCAACCCAACCCCGCTGCTGCTCAGCTTAGAGGTCGGCAATCAACAATTCAAGATGATTCTGTCCGATTAACACGTCCTCAGGATGCGCCTTGACCAGTTCCGGCACATAGGCGACTTCGATAAATTGGGACGTCACCGCGCCTTTCTCGTTGTGATGGGTGACCCACCACACGCCAGCGCACGCCGTCTCTTCCAGGGTGGATTCGCCCTGGGCGTGCAGGGTGACGGCTATCTCGCCGTGACCGAGTGTGTCCCGCAGCCAGTCGAGATCGGCAGCGGTGAGCGGCAGCGCGGACAAGTCAATGGCGGACGTCTCGCCGGTTTCGAGCAGAACGCGCGTTCGTTCGAGCACTTCGCGCAACAGGGGCTGCGCGTTGCCTGTCAGGCCGGGCTCGACGGGCCGTGAGTTGAGGACGTGGATGGGGATGGCGTCACGCGTCATGCTGCCAGTCCTGAATGAGGGTATGGATCGCCGTGCAGACAGGTGGGATTGCGGCTGCAACCGCCGGCGTGGGATGCTCGCCCCAGTCGATGATGTCGGGCTGGATCGCAAGCATGGCCCTTTTCTCCGGCCAGTGCCCGGCCAGAATCGCGATGGCGCGCAAATCGGTCAGGCCGACTTCATGCACCGTGGACTTGCGGTTACCCATCAGGAAACGGTCCATGTCGTCCCCTTCCAGCAGCACCCACTCGCCCGGTCTGGACCGAATATTGGCGGCGTCGACAACGATCAGCGCGTCGGCTTCCTCGATCGGCCCCGCCAGCGTAAAGGACAGGGTGCCGCCATCGAGCAGGGTCACATCGGGCGTGTGTTCCAGTTCGGGTGCAAGTGCCTGCAGGACGTGTATTCCCACGCCCTCATCAGTGAGAAGGGTGTTGCCGATCCCCAGCACGAGCGTTTTTATTTTCATCAACTCAATCTATCAGCCGGCATGAAAATAACAACCGAGTAAATCACTCAACCATCTGTTTTATCTTTGGTTTTGCGCGTATCCCGGCCCCATGCACGCCGCGTCAAATCACTTATACTGAATTCACTGTTGTTACAGGTTGCCGTTTTATGTGTCTTGCCATTCCCATGCAGATCGAATCGATCGAGGGCTTTACCGCCCGCTGCCAGGCCAAGGGCGTGTGGCGGGATGTCAGCCTGTTCATGATGCAGGACGCACCGCCTGTGGTGGGCGACTTCGTCATGGTGCACGTCGGCTACGCCATCCAGACCATCGCCGAGTCCGATGCCCGCACCACCTGGGAACTGCTGGACCAGGTCCTGGAGGCAAGCGGTGCATGAACTGGCTGTCGCCCAGGCACTCGTCGAGCAGGTGGACGCGGTGATCGACCAGCATGGCGCCCTGCAGGCAACCCTGATTCGTGTGCGCATTGGTCCACTGGCGGGCGTGGTGCCCGAGTTGCTGGCCAGCGCTTTTCCGCTGGCTGCCGCCGGCCGCAGAATGGCGCATGCCGCACTCGAATTCACCCATGCGCCGATCCAGGTGCACTGCCAGACCTGCGGCGCCGACACCAAAGCCGCGATGAACCGCCTCATCTGCGGTGCCTGCGGCGATTGGCACACGCAAATCCTTTCTGGTGACGAACTGCTGCTCGAAAGCGTGGAACTCGAAACCACCCCTGTCCTGACCCTTGATTCCTGACCCCTGATATGTGCGATACCTGCGGCTGCAACCTCACCCCCGGCAACAAGCACTTCGCCTACAAGCCCGTCGCCAAGGGCGCGACGACCGTGTCCGTGCTGAAAGGCCTGCTGGCGAAAAACGACGACCAGGCCGCGCATAACCGCGAACACTTCGACCGTCGCGGGATCCTCGCGATCAACCTGATGTCATCGCCCGGTTCGGGCAAGACGGCGTTGCTGGAAGCCACGCTGACCGCACTGAGGGATGAATTCACCTGCGCCGTGATCGAGGGCGACCTCGAAACCGAGAACGATGCCGAGCGCATCCGCGCCAAGGGCGTGCAGGCTCACCAGATTGTCACCGGCACTGCGTGCCACCTCGACGCCCATCTGGTTCACGACGCACTGCATCACATGACGCTCGACGGCGTCGACCTCCTGTTTATCGAGAACGTCGGCAATCTGGTGTGCCCGGCCAGCTTCGACCTCGGCCAGCACGTCAACGTCACCTTGCTGTCGGTCACCGAAGGCGACGACAAACCCGCCAAATACCCGGTGATGTTCCGCGCGGCCGACGCCATGCTGCTGACCAAGATCGACCTGCTGGCCGTGCTCGACGATTTCGATCCGGACAAAGCCGAAGCGCACCTGCGCAATCTGGCTAATCCGGCGCCGGTTTTGCGGCTGTCCGCCCGCAAGAATCTGGGCATGGACCCCTGGCTCGCCTGGCTGCGCGAGCAGCTTGCCGCCCAGCGCGCCCGTGTTGCAGCGGGACAGTCGCGCCGTCCTGCGATCCAGTCCGACGGCATGACATACCACCGCGCCACTGTCTGAATGGACGACGCGCGCGCCTGGCTGGCGAAAATCCACACCCTCGAATTCGACCGCACGATCAAGATCATGAACGTGTGCGGCGGCCATGAACGCTCGATCACCCACGCCGGGTTGCGTGGTGCGCTGCCCAAATGGGTCGAACTGGTGCCCGGCCCCGGCTGCCCGGTGTGCGTGTGTCCGGAGGAAGACGTCTACCAGGCGATCCAGCTCGCGCTGCAGGACAAGGTGATCCTGGTCGCTTTTGGCGACATGCTGCGGGTGCCGGTCAACGTGAAAAAAGGCGAGGTGCGTTCACTGGCCGAGGCGCAGGCCGCCGGAGCAGATGTGCGTCCGATTGCCAGTCCGCTCGATGCGCGCAGGATTGCACGGGAACATCCTGAGCGTCCGGTGGTGTTCTTTGCGGCCGGCTTCGAGACCACGACCGCGCCGGTTGCGGCGATGCTGGCCGAAGGCCTGCCCGACAACCTCAGTATTCTGCTGTCGGGCCGGCTGACCTGGCCAGCGGTGGCGATGCTACTGGACTCCGGTACCCCGGGTTTCGATGCACTGGTGGCGCCCGGCCACGTCTCCACCGTGATGGGGCCGGAAGAATGGACGTTCGTCGTCGACCAACACGAGATTCCCGCTGCAGTGGCGGGCTTCGAGCCGGAATCCCTGCTGGCGTCGTTCTATTCCGTGCTGCGCCAGATCAAAAGCGGCGAGCGCTTCCTCGACAACTGTTATCGGGAAGTTGCGCATCCAGGAGGCAATCCCACCGCCCGCCGCATGCTCGACGCCGTGCTCGAGGTCGTCGATGCTAACTGGCGAGGAATAGGCGTGATCCCGCGTTCCGGCTATGCGTTGAAACCCGCTTTCGCGCAACACGATGCACGCCTGCTGTTCCCGGATCACACCGACCTCGGCCGCCGCCGTGCCGGCGAAATGCCGCCTGGCTGCGATTGCGCCCAGGTGGTGCTGGGCAGGATCTATCCCAATCAGTGCCGCATCTACGGCAAGGCCTGCACCCCACGTACCCCGGTCGGCCCCTGCATGGTGTCGGATGAAGGCGCCTGCCGCATCTGGTGGTCGAGCGGCGTGCGCGAAGCCGTGGATGCCTGAGCGCCTCTCCAGACACATCACGATCAGCGGCCGGGTGCAGGGCGTGGGCTTCCGGCCCTTCGTTTACCGCCTGGCGCAGCAATACGGAATCACCGGCTGGGTGCGCAACGTCAACGGCGCGGTGGAAATCCAGGCCGAAGGCGAGCTGGTTCAAATCCAGCGTTTTTGCGATGAGCTGATGACGGAGGCGCCGCCACTGTCGGCCCCCGGCCCGATGGTGGTCGAGGCATGCCCGCCCGGCAACGCTGCGGGTTTTGTCATCCTCGACAGTGCGGCCGGCACGGCCGCCAATATTCATCTCCCCGCCGACGGTTTCGTCTGCGCCGACTGCCTGGCTGAGCTGCACGACCCGGCCAATCGCCGATACCGCTATCCCTTCATCAACTGCACCCAGTGCGGCCCGCGCTATACGCTGATCACCGCCCTGCCCTACGATCGCCCGAATACGGCGATGCGCGATTTCGCGCTGTGCCCGGATTGCCAGCGCGAGTATGACAACCCGCTCGATCGCCGCTTTCATGCCGAGCCGGTCGCCTGTGAGGTGTGCGGCCCGCACCTGCAATTCATTCCCGGCTTTGCTCCCTCCCCCTTGAGGGGGGAGGGCTGGGGAGAGGGTGACGAAGCGACACTGGCTGCTGCCGTTGCCGCGCTCATGGCCGGACAGATCGTCGCGGTGAAAGGCGTGGGCGGCTATCACATGCTGTGCGACGCCCGCAACGACGTAGCCATCGCCAGGCTGCGTGTCCGCAAGCCGCGCCCGGCCAAGCCTCTGGCGGTGATGTTCAGCAATATCAATGAACTACGCTCTGAAGTGCATGTATCAACCGAACATGAGAATTGGGTGGCTTCACCCGCCCGCCCCATCGTGCTGCTGCCCAGGCGCGCCGCTTGCACGCTGTCGCCACTGATCGCGCCCGGCCTGGGCGAAATCGGCTGCCTGCTGCCCTACTCCCCCCTGCATGAACTGCTGCTGAACGACTTTGGCGGGCCGCTGGTCGCCACTTCCGGCAACCTCTCCGGCGAGCCGGTGCTGACCGATACCGACGAGGCCCAGACCCACTTGAATCCCCTCGCCGATGCGTTCCTGCATCACAACCGCCCCATCGTGCGCCCGGCCGACGATCCGGTGGTTCGCATCATCGCCGGCCAGCCCCGGCCATTGCGCCTGGGACGGGGCACTGCGCCGCTGGAACTCCAACTGCCCATGTCCCTGCCCGAGCCGGTGTTGGCGCTCGGTAGCCACATGAAGAACACGCTCTGCCTCGCCTGGGGCAATCGTGCTGTGATTTCGCCGCATATTGGCGAGCTTGATACCTTGCGCAGCCTGGACACGCTGGCGCAGGTCGCCGCCGATCTACAAAAGCTGTACCAAGTGAAGGCCACCCGCCTGCTGGTAGATCGCCACCCCGGTTACGGCTATCGCCGCTTCGCCCGCGACAGCGGGCTGCCCATCGTGGAAATCTGGCATCACCACGCCCACGCCTCGGCGCTGGCGTGGGAATTCCCGGAGGTTGAAGACTGGATTGTATTTGCCTGGGACGGCGTCGGCCTGGGAGAAGATGGCACGTTGTGGGGCGGCGAAGCCTTCACCGGCGCACCCGGCCGTTGGCAGCGTGGTGCCTCGTGGCGGCCGTTTCACCTGCCCGGCGGCGACAAGGCCGGACGCGAACCCTGGCGCGCCGCTGCGGCGCTGCTGTGGGAAACCGGCCAGGATGCATCGTTCGCGCCCGAACCCTTGCATCAGGCGTGGACACGTCAGCTCAATAGCCCGGCCAGTTCGTCAATCGGGCGCCTGTTCGACGCCGCAGCAGCGCTGAGCGGCGTGTGTACTCATGCCAGTTTCGAGGGCGAGGGGCCGATGCGGCTGGAAGCCATTGCAGCCACGTCCGGTGGTCAGGCCATCACACTGCCACTCGACCGCGACCCGACCGGGATCTGGCGCACCGACTGGGCGCCGTTGCTGCCGATGCTGACCGACCTCGCGCTATCCGTGGCTGAACGCGCGGCCAGTTTTCACCTCAGTCTGGCGCAAGCCATCGCCGACCAAGCCCGTCAGTTGCACGCGCAAACCGGGATCCAGACCGTCGGCCTTACCGGCGGCGTGTTCCAGAACCGGATGCTGGCCGAGGCGGCCATCGCCCAGCTCGAAGCTGCCGGGCTGACCGTGCATCTGCCCCAGCGTATTCCTGTCAACGATGCCGGGGTAAGCTTCGGCCAGGTCATTGATTTTCTCCATACCCCATCATGAACGACACCCGCATCCTTCTCGCGCACGGAAACGGCGGCCGCCTGATGCGCGAACTCATCGCCGACATCTTCGCCCGGCACCTCGCCAACCCGCTGCTCGACACCGACGCCGACGCGGTGACGCTGCCGCCGCTGGATGGCGAGCTAATGGTCACCACCGACGGTTTCACCGTGCATCCGCTGGAATTCCCGGGCGGCAACCTCGGCTCGCTGGCGGTTCATGGCGTAGTCAACGACCTCGCGGTAGCGGGCGCCGACCCGCGCTACTTCACCCTGTCGGCGATGATCGAGGAGGGCCTGGAAGTCGAGGTGCTGGACCGGCTGATTGCCAGCTTTGCCGAAGCTGCGCGGCACAACGGGGTGGTCGTGGTGGCGGGCGACACCAAGGTGGTGCGCCGGGGCGAAGGCGGCGGGCTCTACCTGTCGGTCGCCGGCATCGGCGTCAGGCGCGCCCAGGCCGCCCTGTCGATCACCTCCATCGCGCCGGGCGACGTGGTGTTGGCCTCCGGTTCGATCGGCGACCACGGCATTGCCGTGATGCTGGCGCGCGAGCAGTTTGGGCTATCCGGCGAACTGTGTTCCGACTCTGCTTCGGTGCTGCCGCTGACGCAGGCGGTACGCGACCTGCCCGGCCTGCGTTTCATGCGCGACCCCACGCGCGGCGGGCTGGCGACGGTGGCGCATGAAATCGCCCGCGCCTGCGGCCACAGCGTGGTGCTCGACCAAACGGCAGTGCCGTTGCGCCCCGAGGTGGCATCGGTGTGCGACATGCTGGGTTACGACCCGTATTATCTGGCGTGCGAAGGTCGCGTCGTCGCGGTGGCCGACGCCTCCACAGCCCAGGACATGCTTACCCTCTGGCAGGCGCTGCCCGAAGGCGCCGCCGCCCGCATCATCGGCCGTGTGGAGGCAGGAAAGGGTCGCGTGATCCTGGAAACCGAACTTGGGGGCCGTCGCATCCTGGACGAACTGGAAGACGACCCGCTGCCGCGTATCTGCTGAGGCGCGGTTTATCGGTTGACGGTTTTCCCGCCTTGCGACCCGCCGGACGGACTGCCATGCATGCGTGACTGCAACTCTTCCAGCGTCACCAGGCCGACCAAGCTGCCTTTTCCATCGACCACCGGCATGCGCTGCACGCACTTTTCGCGAATGCGGCACAGCGCCACACGCACGTCCTCGTTTTCCGTCAGCGTCGCGCAGTCCTTCACCACGATGTCGCCCACAGTCAGCGAATCAGGCGCAACCCCTGTCGACATCACGTGCGCCACGATGTCGCGGTCGGACAATACGCCGACCACCCGGTTGCGTCCGGCTTTCTTCTCAAGCGCCACCAGATCGCCCACCTTGTAGCAGCGCATCAAGCGGGCTGCTTCTGAAGCACTCAGGGATTTCTCTGCGAACAGCACATCGCGCCTGCAGACCTCGCCCACGGTCATGGCGCGTTCCTCTTGCTTTTTCACGATGAACCCTCGTTATTGTTGTACGTCCTGTTTTCATTCTAGACAAACAGCTCCGAATATCGAGGGTTTCAGGGTTTACTTTGGCGCCGGCAGCGGTCTGCCCACACCGCGGCCTCGACCCGCGAACGCAGGTTCAGCTTTTTCAGCAAGTGCTTGACGTGGACTTTCACCGTGCCTTCGGCGATGTTCATGTCGCGCGCGATCAGCTTGTTGCTCTTGCCGTCGGCGAGGTGATCGAGAATCCGGTTTTCCTGCTCGGTCAGCCCGGCCTCGGTCAGGCTGGCGGGGCGATTCTTCTCACGCAGCGAGGTGACCAGAAGTTGCGTAAGTTGTTCGCTGATAATGATCTTGCCCTGTGCCGCCTCGACCAGTTGCCGCATCAGGTCTTCGGGTTCCATGTCCTTCAGCAGGTAGCCATCGGCGCCGGCCTGCAATGCCGCCATCAGGTCTTCCGCCTGATCCGACACGGTCAGCATGATGACGCGTGAGTCCAGGTCGGATTCCTTGACCGCCTTCAGCACCTCGATTCCGTTCATGTCCTTCATGTTCAGGTCGAGCAGGATCATGTCCGGGTGCAGGCTGTGCGCGAGCTGAATGCCTTCCGTGCCGCTGGCGGCTTCGCCGACAAAGCGGAACTCCGGCTCAGCCTGGATCAGCTGGATCACCCCCTTGCGGAACAACGGGTGGTCGTCGACGATCAGGATGGTCTGGGGGGCTTCCGGGGTCATGGCAGTTAGTTTGATTGAACAGGATGGAGAGGTTGCATGGCGTCATGCCGGGTGCCCGGCATGAAGTGGAGTGTAACGCGGGTGCCCAGGGTTGGCAGGTTATCGATCGACAGTTTTCCACCCAGGTTCTTGGCCCGCTCTTCCATGATGGTCATGCCGTAGTGGTGCGTGCCCGCGGCCTGATGGATGCCGATGCCATCGTCGGTGATGGTGGCCGATACCGAGCCGTCGCTGTCGCAGCTCACATCAACCTTCGCATGTCGTGCCCTTGCATGGTTGAGCACATTGGACAGCGCCTCGCGCACAATCTGCAAAGCGTGGATTTCCTCATTGGGTGTAAGTGAACAGCCTGACAGATGGACATCCAGCGCGATCGGAATGCCGCCGCGACTGCTGAACTCGGTCACGGTGCTTTCAAGTGCGGTTGCCAGCCCTTCGCCCTCGATGCGCAGGCGGAAGGTGGTGAGCAGTTCGCGCAGCTGGCGGTAGGCGCTGTTTAGGCCTTCGCGCAGCTCTTCCAGCACCTCGCGTGCCTCTTCGCCCCGTTGCGGGTCGGTCACCAGCGGCTTCAGGCGGCTGACCTGGATTTTCATGTAGGCCAGCGACTGCGCCAGCGAGTCATGCAACTCGCGCGCCAGCGCGGCGCGTTCTTCCAGCAACGACAGGCGACGGCCTTGCTGGCTGCGCCGGGCCGTCCCGATTGCGATGCCGATGTGGCGCGACAAGGCCTCAAGCAACTGCGTCTGCCACTGCGCCAGTTCCTTGCCCGGCGGCATGTCGAGTTGCAGCACGCCGTAGTGATGCTCGGTGTCCCGGAGCGGCAACGACAATATGCGCCGCCCCCCCTGTAGCGGATGAATGGCCAGCGAGGTGCGGGCCATGCATTCGGCACAGCTCATCAGGCCACACACATCGGTATCGCCGCGCTCCGGGCGAAGCGTGCTGGCAATCACCCGCGCCTGCTCTTCCCCCGTTTCCACCAGGCAAGCCATACCATGCCCCACCCCGAGCACGTTCTCCAGATCATTCAACAGGATGGCGTAGGTGTCTGGCGCCACCGGCCCGCTATAGAGCCGGGTAATCGAGTGATACAGCAGCTCCAGCGAGCGGTTGGCGATGGTGAGTTCGGCGGTCTTTTCCTCGACCCGCGTTTCGAGGTTCTGGTAGAGCTTGAGAAGGTCTTCCGCCATATGATTGAAAGCCTGGCCCAGCCGCCCGATCTCGTCCTCCCCGGTGAGGTCGGTACGCGTGGACAGATTGCCCTGACCAATCTGGTCGGCCTGTTCCAGCAAGCCGCGCAGGGGGTGAACCAGGATGTTGTTGACCAGATAGATGGACAGCATCACGACCAGGATCGTGGCAATGACGGCGACACCGAGGATGACGCGCATGACCAGGATTTTCGCTTCGGCGGCATCCTCGATCTGCTTGACCAGGCTGTTGATGCGGGTGACGAATTCCGGAATTTTGTCCAGCACCGTCGTATTGGGTGCCGCGGCAGGAGAGACTGCCGGCAGATCGGCCAGGCCAGGCTTGATGCGCGAATGCCAGCCGTCTTCAACCTGCCGGTAAGTCTGCCGGATCGGGGCGGTTTCATCGGCCGGCAGGACTGCCAGGATGGGCGCGGCTTTCAGGTCATGCTCGAAGCGGGCAATCGCGCGTTCCATGTTCACGCGGTATTCAGGCTTCCCCGACTGCAGGTAACGCTGGTAGATCGACGCCATCCGCCAGCTTTGCATCCGCAGGCTGCCCGCCAGGTTGATGGCCTGCCCGCTGCCCTGGGTGGTTTCCGCCACCATCCACGAGGTGGACATGCTGGCGACAGCCAGCACAGTAATGGCGACGAACATGCCTCCCAGCCGCAACAGCAGGGAGTTCTGCAACTTGTCGAACCTGAATTTGAACACTTGGTGTCTTTCGATAAATTCCATGCAACCGGGGTCGCCCTGCTCACCTCGACACTGTCTTAAAGCGTAATACACCGCTTGACCTGCAATGAGGATAAATGGGTTTACCTCTTTTTAGCCGACAGCGCCCTTCTGGCGCCGAGCAGAATAAAAAAATAATACAAAACAATGGATTAACAAATACCCACCCTACCTCCAAAGAGGTAGATCCATGGTTTTTTGCGCCCATCCGGCCTCTGGCAACACCTTGTTCAAAGGTGTAAAAAACACTCGCAAGTCTTTTTATTTCACCCTTTTAGGCTGCGAGGTGATGATGGCAACGCATCAATACAAGGCATGGTCGGTCGTCACCATGAGCACGCTGGCATTCACCGTGTGCTTCATGATCTGGATGATGTTCGCCGTCATTGGTGTCCCCATCAAGGCGCAACTGGGGCTGAACGAAACCCAGTTCGGCATCCTGATCGCCACCCCGGTGTTGACCGGCTCCCTGACCCGCCTGCCACTGGGAATGTGGACAGACAAATTCGGCGGGCGTCTCGTGATGTTCATCCTGATGCTTTCCACGGTCATCCCGATCTGGATGATGGCGTCGGCAACCGAATACTGGCATTTCCTGGTGATCGGCCTGTTCGTCGGTGTGGCAGGTGGCTCGTTCACCGTTGGCATCGCCTACTGCGCCCGCTGGTTCCCCAAGGAACGGCAGGGAACGGCAATGGGCATTTTCGGCGCCGGGAACACCGGGGCGGCCCTCACCAAGCTGCTGGCTCCCATCATCGTGGTCGGCTACGGCTGGACCATGGTGCCCAAAGTGTATGCGGTGCTGATGCTGGTGACTGCCATCCTGTTCTGGTTCTTCACCTATAGCGAGCCGTCGCACAAGGTCGGCAAGTCGGTCACAATCCGCGAGCAGCTCGCCGCCTTCAAGGACCCGAAGGTGTGGCGCTACAGCCAGTACTACTCGATCGTGTTCGGCGGCTATGTTGCGCTCGCGCTGTGGATGACCAAGTACTATATCGGCGAATACGGCTTCGACCTCAAGACGGCCGCGCTGCTGGCTGCCGCCTTCAGCATTCCGGGCGGTCTGTTGCGCGCGATCGGCGGTTACTTTTCCGACAAGTTCGGGGCGCACACCATCACCTGGTGGGTGCTGTGGATTTCGCTGGTCTGTCTGTTCTTCCTGTCCTACCCGCAGAGCGATATCACCGTCCAGACCGCCAAGGGTCCGTTCACCGTCCATTTCGGCCTGAATGCGACGACGTTCACCATCCTCATGTTCACCCTGGGCATTGCGTTCGCCATCGGCAAGGCCTCGGTCTTCAAGTACATCTCGGACGACTACCCCGACAACATCGGCGTGATTTCCGGCGTGGTCGGACTGGCCGGCGGCCTCGGCGGATTCTTCATGCCGATCCTGTTCGGCATGCTGATGGACCTCACAGGCATCCGATCCTCCGCCTTCATGCTGATGTTCGGCATTGTCTGGGTGTCGCTGATGTGGATGTACTGGACCGAAGTGCGTCCGATGGATGCAGAACGCGAGCTGAATCGTGCCAAGACCGCGGATCTGATGGAGTAACAAGCATGGGCCGGACGCAGTCCGGACCAGTTGGTCAACTTAGACGAGGAAGACACCATGCCTACCAACATCAAGGACTGGAACCCGGAAGACCCAAGCTTCTGGGAAAAAACCGGCAAGGCAATCGCCTACCGCAACCTGTGGATTTCCATCCCCAGCCTGCTGATGGGATTCGCCGTCTGGCTCATGTGGGGCATCATCACGGTGCAGATGGGCAACCTGGGCTTCCCCTTCAGCCAGGAAGAACTCTTCACCCTGACCGCGATCGCCGGCCTGTCCGGCGCCACCCTGCGCATCCCGGCCTCCTTCATGATCCGGCTGGGCGGCGGGCGGAACGTCATCTTCCTGACGACCGCGCTGTTGATGATCCCGGCCTTCGGTACCGGCGTCGCGCTGATGGACCAGAACACTTCGCTGTTCTCGTTCCAGTTGCTGGCGCTGCTGTCCGGCATCGGCGGTGGCAACTTCGCCGCGTCCATGTCCAACATCAGCACCTTCTTCCCCAAGCGCCTGCAAGGTACGGCACTGGGGATGAACGCGGGTCTGGGCAATTTCGGCGTCACCACCATGCAGGTACTGATTCCGCTGGTCATGACCATGGGCGTATTCGGTGCGCTCGCCGGTGATCCCGTGGCGCTGGCCAAGGATTCGGGCTGGATCTTCGGCAAGATTCTCGCCGGCACAGATACCTGGATCCAGAACGCCGGTTTCATCTGGCTGGTGTTCCTGGTTCCGCTAGCCTTCCTCGGTTTCTTCGGCATGAACAACCTGCTGGTCATCTCGCCCAACATCGGCGGCACCATCGCCGGCTTCATCAAGGTATTGTGGCTCTACGGCCTGGCTTTCCTTACCGCAGGTGTCGGCCTCTATCTCTACCTGCCGGCTCCCACCGGGTTGGGGCTGCTCAACATGTGGATTGCCCTGCCACTCATCATCGCTGCCACCCTGCTGGTGATGAAGCTGGCTGCCTTTGGCGAGATGAAAGGCAACATTGCCAAGCAGTTCGAGATTTTCAACAACAAGCACACCTGGGCGATGACGGCCCTTTACATCGTCACCTTCGGTTCGTTCATCGGCTTCTCGATGGCGGTACCGCTGTCGATCAAGGTGATTTTCGGTGACATCCACACATTTGACGCCGCCACCCAGGCTTGGATCCACACCAAGAATCCCAACGGTCCTTCGGCGCTGACCTATGCCTGGATCGGCCCCTTCGTCGGTGCCCTGATTCGTCCCGTGGGCGGCTGGATCTCCGACAAGGTGGGCGGCGCCATCGTCACCCAGATCATCTCCGTGGTCATGGTGGTGGCCTCGGCCTACGCCGGCTACCTGATGATGCAGGCCTACCAGTCGACCACGCCCGAGATCTATTTCACCCAGTTCCTGGTCACCTTCGTGATCCTGTTCGCGGCCACGGGTGTCGGCAACGGTTCCACCTTCCGCTCGGTTGGCGTCATCTTCGACCGTCAACAGGCTGGACCCGTGCTGGGTTGGACCTCGGCTGTCGCTGCCTACGGCGCCTTCATCGCCCCGGTGGTGATCGGCGGCCAGATCAAGGCCGGCACCCCCGAGATGGCCATGTACGGTTTCGCGGTGTTCTACGCCCTGTGCCTGATCATCAACTGGTGGTTCTACCTGCGCAAGAACGCGTACATCAAGAACCCCTAAGCACAGAACCAAACTTGCAAGGAGCAATGTAATGAGTCACTTCCTCGACCGATTGACGTTCTTCAAGAAGACCGTCTCAGAATTCTCGGACGGCCACGGCGTGGTCAGCAATGAAGACCGCAGCTGGGAAAATGCCTACCGAAGCCGCTGGCAGCAGGACAAGATCGTTCGCTCCACCCACGGGGTGAACTGTACTGGGTCGTGCAGCTGGAAGATCTTTGTGAAAAACGGCCTGATCACCTGGGAAATCCAGCAGACCGACTACCCGCGGACGCGGCCCGACCTGCCCAACCACGAGCCGCGCGGCTGTCCGCGCGGCGCCAGCTACTCCTGGTACGTGTATTCGGCGCAGCGCGTGAAATATCCGCTGATCCGTGGCCGTCTGATGGAAATGTGGCGCGAGGCGCGCAAGACGATGGACCCGGTGGAGGCCTGGAAGTCGATCAGCCAGGATCCGGTCAAGGCCAAGCGCTACAAGTCGATTCGCGGCCAGGGCGGCTTTGTGCGCGCCAAGTGGGACGAGGTGACGGAAATGATTGCCGCTGCCAACGTCTACACCATCAAGGACTTCGGACCCGACCGCATTTACGGCTTCTCGCCGATTCCCGCGATGTCGATGGTCAGCTACGCAGCCGGGTCGCGCTACATGTCGCTGATCGGCGGCGTCTGCGGTTCCTTCTACGACTGGTATTGCGACCTGCCCCCCTCCAGCCCGCAGGTGTGGGGCGAGCAGACCGACGTGCCGGAATCGGCCGACTGGTACAACTCGACCTACCTGATGGTGTGGGGCTCCAACGTGCCGCAGACCCGCACGCCGGACGCCCACTTCTATACCGAGGTGCGCTACAAGGGCACCAAGACGGTGGCGGTGTCGTCCGACTTTGGCGAAATGGTCAAGTTCGGCGACATCTGGCTGGCGCCCAAACAGGGCACCGACGCCGCGCTGGCGATGGCGATGGGCCACGTCATCCTCAGCGAATTCCACGTCAAGAACCGCAGCGAGTATTTCGATAAATATTGTCGCCAGTACAACGACATGCCGATGCTGGTGATGCTGAAGGAGCACGAAGGCACGCTGATCGCCGACCGCTACCTGCGTGCGTCCGATTTGTCCGGCAATCTCGGCCAGGACAACAACCCCGAATGGAAGACGGTGCTGGTCGATGAAAACACCGGCTACCTGGTCGCGCCCAATGGCTCGATCGGCTTCCGCTGGGGCCAGTCCGGCGCGTGGAACCTCGAAATGCGCGACAGCTATTCGAGCAAGGACGTGAACCCGCAGCTCACGTTGCTCGGCAGCCACGACGAAGTGGTCGAGGTCGCCATGCCCTACTTCGGCGGCGACGATCACAACGAACTGCTGGCCCGCAACCTGCCAGTCAAGGTCATCAGCGTGGGCGGCAAGGATGTCCGTGTCGCCACGGTGTACGACCTGACGCTGGCCAACTATGGCGTCGACCGTGGCCTCGGCGGGCCGAACCTGCCTACCAGCTACGACGATGACGTGCCCTACACCCCGGCCTGGGCCGAGAAGCATTGTGGCGTGCCGCGTGCCGACATCATCACGGTGGCCCGCGAGTTCGCCGACAATGCCGACAAGACACACGGCAAGTCCATGGTCATCCTCGGTGCGGCCTTGAACCACTGGTACCACAACGACATGATCTACCGCGGCATCATGAACCTGCTGATGATGTGCGGCTGTATCGGTCAATCCGGTGGTGGCTGGGCGCACTACGTCGGCCAGGAAAAACTGCGGCCGCAGACCGGCTGGGCGCCGCTGGCATTCGGCCTCGACTGGCATCGTCCGTCGCGCCAGATGAATTCCACTTCGTTCTTCTACGCCCACACCAGCCAGTGGCGCCACGAGAAGCTGTCGGTGAAGGAGATCATGTCGCCCACCGCCGACAAGAGTCACGGCGACTACCGGCTGATCGACTTCAACGTGCGCGCCGAGCGCATGGGCTGGCTGCCGTCCGCGCCGCAACTTGAAACCAATCCGCTTGAAATCACCAAAGCCGCCGACGCAGCCGGGATTGACCCGGTCAAGTACGCCGTCGAGCAGATCCAGAGCGGCGCGCTCAAGTTTTCCTGCGAAGATCCGGACAACCCGAAGAACTTCCCGCGCAACCTGTTTGTATGGCGTTCGAATCTATTGGGGTCATCCGGCAAGGGCCACGAGTATTTCCTCAAGTACTTCCTCGGCACACAGAACGCCGTCCTCGGCCCCGATCTGGGCGAGCTCGGCGAAGCCAAGCCGAAGGAAGTGGTGTGGCATGACAAGGCGCCCGAAGGCAAGCTGGACCTGCTGGTGACGCTGGACTTCCGCATGTCGACCACGTGTCTTTATTCCGACATCGTGCTGCCGTCGTCGACCTGGTACGAGAAGGACGACCTCAACACGTCCGACATGCACCCCTTCATCCACCCCTTGAGTGAAGCCGTGCAGCCACTGTGGGAGTCGAAGTCCGACTGGGAGATCTACAAGACCATCGCGAAGAAGTTCTCCGAAATCGCCGAGACCCATCTAGGCACCCAGAAGGACCTGGTGCTGACCCCGCTGATGCACGACACGCCGTCCGAGCTGGGCCAGAGCATGGCCGTGCGCGACTGGAAAAAAGGCGAGGTCGATCCGATTCCGGGCAAGACCATGCCGGCCATGACGGTGGTGACGCGCGACTACGGCGACACCTACAAGAAGTTCACCGCGCTCGGCCCCTTGATGACCAAGGTCGGCAACGGTGGCAAGGGCATCGCCTGGAACACCGAAGACGAAGTCAAGCAGCTGGCGGAACTGAACTACACCGTCACCGAGGAAGGTGTCGCCAAGGGCCTGCCCAATATCAACTCGGCCATCGACGCCTGCGAGGTCATCCTCATGCTGGCGCCGGAAACCAACGGCCAGGTGGCGGTCAAGGCCTGGAAAGCCCTGTCGAAGATCACCGGGCGCGACCATACGCACCTGGCGATCCCGCGTGAGGATGACAAGATCCGCTTCCGTGATGTGGTGGCGCAGCCGAGGAAGATCATTTCCTCGCCAACCTGGTCGGGCCTGGAATCCGAGCACGTGTCGTACAACGCCGGCTACACCAACGTCCACGAGTTGATCCCATGGCGCACCCTCACCGGCCGCCAGCAGTTCTATCAGGATCACAAGTGGATGATTGATTTTGGCGAGGGCCTGTGCGTCTACAAGCCGCCAGTCGACACCAAGACGATCGCACCGCTACTGGGCAAGAAGTCGAACGGTCACCACGAGCTGGTGCTCAACTGGATCACGCCGCACCAGAAATGGGGCATCCACAGCACCTACACCGACAACCTGCGCATGCTGACGCTGTCGCGCGGCGGTCCTCACGTCTGGGTCTCCGAGCCGGAAGCGAAAGAAGCCGGCCTGGTCGACAACGACTGGGTCGAGGTGTTCAACGTCAACGGCACGCTCACCGCGCGCGTCGTGGTCAGTCAGCGGGTGCCGCGTGGCATGTGCCTGATGTACCACGCGCAGGAAAAGATCATCAACGTGCCGGGCGCGGAGGTGAGTGGATTCCGCGGCGGCATCCACAACTCGGTGACGCGCACCATCACCAAGCCCACGCACATGATCGGCGGCTATGCACAGCTCGCTTACGGCTTCAACTACTACGGCACGGTGGGTTCGAACCGCGACGAGTACGTGATCGTGCGCAAGATGAAGAAGGTCGACTGGATGGAAGGCCCGCTGGTCGAGCGCTGAGCAGAATGTTTTTGAGGTCAGGCGTCTCCCGCCCCCTCACCCGTGCCACCTCTCTCCGGTGCGGGTTTTTTACAACAACCAGGGACATGGGTTCCTGGAAGGCAAGGAGTTAAAAATGAAAGTGCGTGCCCAAATAGCGATGGTCCTGAACCTCGACAAGTGCATCGGCTGTCATACCTGCTCGATCACATGCAAAAACGTGTGGACCTCACGCGAAGGCATGGAATACGTGTGGTTCAACAACGTCGAGTCGAAGCCCGGCATCGGCTATCCGAAGCAGTGGGAAAACCAGGACATCTGGAACGGCGGCTGGAAGCTCAAGGGCGACGGCAAGCTGGTGCCGCGCCAGGGCAGCCGGCTGAAGATCCTCGCCAACCTCTTCGGCAACCCCAACCTGCCCGAGATCGACGACTACTACGAGCCCTTCACCTACGACTACCAGCACCTGCAGAAGGCGCCGCTGTCCGAGACGCCGCCGACCGCGCGCCCGATCTCCGCCATCACCGGCGAGAAGATGGAGAAGATCAACTGGGGCCCCAACTGGGACGACGACCTTGGAGGCGAGTTCGCCTCGCGCAGCCGCGACAAGAACTTCGACAACGTGCAGAAGGAAATGCACTCGACCTTCGAAAGCACCTTCCTGATGTATTTGCCCAGGCTGTGCGAGCACTGCCTCAACCCGACCTGCGTCGCCTCCTGTCCCTCGGGC
>JAWOJD010000019.1:0-4816 GCA_046484355.1 Thiobacillus sp. | reverse complement strand
CTTGCGGCCGTCCGGTGGTTCCGCCCGAATCCAGCGGCGAACTGAAGGTCGGGGTGCGCAATAGCCCTGCCACCTATTATCTGACCCATGGGGGGGAAACCGCCGGGTTCGAGCATGACCTGATTACTGCTTTTGCCCAATCGCAGGAATGGTCGCTTAAATGGGTTGAACGAACGCGGCCAGGGGCGTTGTTTTCGCTCCTCAACAACAACCAGATTCACCTGGCGGTGGCAGCGTTGCCGAAATCGGTAGTGGAAGAGCGTCATCTGGTTCCCGGCCCGGTACTGCTGGAAACGCCGGTTCACATCGTGTTTCGCAGCACGGACCCGAAGCCGCGCGACATGGCCTCGCTGGCGGGCAGGAGACTGGCGCTCAATTCCGGGTCCGGCCACATTCCCTTGCTAAAGCGCCTGCAACGCAAGCACCCCAAACTGGACTGGGAAGAGCTCGATAATGTCTGGCCAGAAGAGCTGCTGGCGCAACTGCAGGCCGGCCACTTCGATGCGGTCATCATCGCGGGCATGGATTTTGACCCGGTACGCAGCCACTACCCCGAGTTGTCCGTGGCGTTCGACCTCGCCGACAAGCAAAAGATTGTGTGGGCCCTGCCGAAACGCAGTTCGCAGGCGATGCGCTACGCCCTGGCCAAGTTCGTCAAGCAGGCCCATCAGGACGGCACGCTCAAGCGCATCAGCGAACGCTACTTCGGTCACGTCCAGCGGCTGGACACCACCGACATCCTGGGCATCATGCAGCGCCGCCCGCAGCGGCTGCCCGAATTGCGCCGCCACTTCCGCGAAGCGCAAACGCTCACCGGAATCGACTGGCGGCTGCTGGCCGCGATCGGTTATCAGGAATCGCACTGGAATGCCAATGCCACCTCTCCGACCGGCGTGCGCGGCCTGATGATGCTGACCGGGCCCACCGCCGACCGCATGGGCGTGTCGAATCGCCTCGATGCCCGCGAGAGCATTGTGGGCGGCTCGCGCTACCTGGCCTTGTTGAAGGAAACCCTGCCCGAACGCATCCCCGAGCCTGACCGCACCTGGATGGCGCTGGCTGCCTATAACCAGGGACAAGGGCATCTTGAGGATGCGCGCCGGATCACCGAGGCGCGCGGCCGCAATCCGGACAGCTGGGCAGACGTCAAGGAATCGCTGCCCTATCTCAGCCGCGGCACCTATGCCCGCTCGATGCGATACGGTTTTGCACGCGGCAAGGAAGCGCTGATTTTTGCCGAAAACATCCGCAACTATTACGACATCCTGTTGCGACTGGAGCCTGAATACAATCCGCTGCTCAACCTGGGCTACGGCGACGCAGACCTGGCCGAACCGGGTTGACCGGCTGAGTCCTCAGGCGGGCGTCAGCCGCTCCACGCCGCCCATCCAGGGCCGCAGCGCCTCCGGCACCGTCACGCTGCCATCGGCGTTCTGGTAGTTTTCCAGAATCGCCACCAAGGTGCGGCCCACGGCCAGACCCGATCCGTTCAGCGTGTGCAACGCCTCCGGCTTGCCCTGCCCGACGCGGAAGCGCGCCTGCATGCGCCGCGCCTGGAAGGCTTCGAAATTGGAGCACGAGGAAATCTCGCGGTAGGTATTCTGCGCCGGCAGCCACACTTCCAGATCGTAGGTCTTGGCCGACGAAAAGCCCATGTCGCCGCTGCACAAGGCCATTTTTCGGTACGGCAGACCCAGCTTCTGCAGAATCGTCTCGGCGTGCCCGGTCAGGCTTTCCAGTGCGGCGTAGGAATCCTCCGGCTTCACCATCTGCACCAGTTCCACCTTGTCGAACTGATGCTGGCGGATCATGCCGCGCGTGTCGCGACCGTAGGAACCCGCCTCCGAGCGGAAGCACGGCGTATGCGCGACAAACTTCAGCGGCAGCGATTCGGCCGCCACGATTTCGTCGCGCAGCAGGTTTGTCACCGGCACCTCGGCGGTGGGGATGAGATAGAGTTTCTCGGCATCCGCGCGGGGGACGTGGAACAGGTCTTCCTCGAACTTGGGCAGCTGTCCAGTGCCGCGCATCGAATCGGCGTTCACCAGATACGGCACGTAGACTTCGGTGTATCCGTGCTCGCCCGTATGCATGTCGAGCATGAACTGCGCCAGCGCCCGATGCAGCCGCGCCAGCCCGCCGCGCATCACCGCAAACCGGCTGCCGGTGATCTTCACCGCTGCGGCGAAATCGAGCTGGCCCAGGCCCTCGCCGATATCCACATGGTCGCGCACCACAAAATCGAAGCTGCGCGGTGTGCCCCAGCGGCTCACCTCGACGTTTGCAGTCTCGTCCTTGCCCACCGCCACCGACTCGTGCGGCAGGTTGGGCACGCCCATCAGGAAATCGTTAATTTCCGTCTGCAGCACACCCAGTCGCTCTTCCATCTGCTTCAGTTCGTCACCCAGCCCCGCCACCTCGGCCATTACCGCCGTGGTGTCCTCGCCTTTGCCTTTCATCATGCCGATCTGTTTCGACATGCTGTTACGACGGCTTTGCGCCTCCTGCGTGCGGGTCTGGATCGTCTTGCGTTCGGCCTCCAGCACATCGAAGCGCGCTGCGTCCAGATGAAAGCCGCGCGCAGCCAGGCGCTCGGCAACGAGGGGGGCGTCTTTGCGCAGAAGCTGGATATCAAGCATGGGAAAGTCAGGGAAGCGTCAAAACCGCCATTTTCCACGATAGCCGCACCATCCGGCTAGGGGCGATGCGCAAATACTGCATCAGGCTGCGCTGTATTTCCCGTCCGGGTGCCTTTGCGCCCGCGCCACCGCTTCCAGCGCCGCCAGCAGGCCGGGCAACTTCTGGGCGATGCCGCGCTTGCCGCTGAACTGTTTCGCGAGCGCGCGCGCGTCGATGGGTGCGCGGGCTTCGTTGAGCAGTTGCGCGACTGCACCCAGCTGGCCGGGCAGGTCGGCCGGCCAGGGCCGCTTGCCGGGCGCAGCCACGCCGCCGATCGCCGCTGCGGGCAAATCCAGCTTGCGGGAGGCGGCGGCCGGCGTGGCGCTGGGGTGTTGATATGCCGGGCGCAGCCAGCGAACGGTGCCGTCGGCTTCCTCGCCCGCGCGCTCGGCGTTGAGCGCCACCAGGCGTTCCAGCAGCGTGGCGTCGTTGGGCGCATCGGCCCAGCCGTAGGCCTCCAGCACCGCCGCATCGAGGTCGTCGTGCAACTGCTTCAACACCGACACCAGCCCCAGTTCGTGAATGTTTTTATCCTTGGCAGTGAGCGCCGTATTTGAACGCAGCTTGTCCAGCACGTTGTACAGCCCGGTCAGCGTCAATTCGGGGTGCGCGGCCTGCTGGCGCTTGCGGTGGGCGTCGAGCGCTTCGGCCAGTTCGCGGATGCGGGCCTGCTGCACAGGCGTGGCGGCGGGGAAAGGGAAAGGCTCGAAGCAGCGGGTCTTGTTGTAGCGAGGGTCGTTACCCACGCCCAACCGGCCGCCCGCCGCCAGCGCCCAGACGACATGCACGCGCGAGGACAGCACGCCGAGCACGTAGGCGTCGTCGTGAGCGATGCAAACGAGCATGTTGTCCGGCGCGATGCTGGCGTCGAGGAACTGGAAGGTGCGGTGCTTGGCGGTTTCCACGGTGGCGATGTAGCGCGGCAGGCCCGCGAGCATGGCGCGTAGCTCGCGGCGTGGCTCTCCAAACAGCCACCAGTTGTCGCGATAGGTAGCACGGGCATTGTGATCGCGCTCAGGCTTGACCCGATCAACCAGCCGTTGCCACACAGCGGGATAAATCTGACGCAATTCCGGCTCGGACAGTCCCCAGGCGTCGATCACCTGGACGCCGCGCGGCTTGTCGGTCAGGTCGCGGCCATTGCGGTATTCGCGAATGAAGGGCGGACTGCCGAGGCTGGCGGCTTCTTCAGGCGTGACGATGAAACCCGCGCCATGCAGTTTCAAGCCGGGCGAGCTGATTCCGCCATTTGCCAGCAGCGGCCCTGCCCCGCCGACATTCGCCCCGATTTGCAGATTGGCATGAATCAACCCGCGCTGCTCGACGAGCTCGACCTTGACCTCGCCCTCTTCGCCCGGCGTTTCGTTCACCACGCGCAGCAAACGCCCGGCCCCGTCGGCCGGCGCGGCCACGGTCATCGCCACCCGCACGGCCGCACCGTCGGCGCTGTCGACCCAGGGGTGGTCGGGAATGGCAAACGCGAGGGCAACGCCTTTTTCCAAGAAGGGTTCGAGCACGCGCCGGTTGAAGGTCTGGGTGAGGCTGTTGGTGGTGATGAAGCCGAAGCGGCGGATGCTGCCTGCGGCCAGCAACTGCGCGGCGCAGTGCCACCAGAACATGACGAGGTCGGCCGACTCAGGCACCGCCGGGTACGCGGCGCGCAGGGCTTCGACATAGCCGCCGCCGAGCGCCTGCCGCATCGAGGCGGCGCCGATGAACGGCGGGTTGCCGACGATGTAATCGGCTTTCGGCCAGCTGGCCGGATGCGGCTTGAGGTAGCGTTCGAGCGGTGTCTGGGCGGTTTCATCGGGCACGGCCTTGCCGGTGACCGGGTGGGTTTTGGTGGTGTGGCCGTCCCAGCGGGTGACGGGCTGGCCGGCTGCGTCGAGCACGGGTTCGATGCGGTCCCAGTCGAGCACGGCGTCGCGGCATTCGATGTTCTTGAAGTCGCGCAGCACCGGCGTGGGCGGCTGGGTTTTGCCGCGGGTGCGGAAATGCCATTGCAGGTGGCCGATCCACAGCACCAGCTCGGCAATGGCGGCGGCGCGCGGGTTGCGCTCCAGGCCGAGAAACTGGTGCGGATCGACGGCGAGGCCTTCGGTGTCGAATGCCTCGGTGACCTTGAAGGCGTCGAGCT
>JAWOJD010000123.1:0-13313 GCA_046484355.1 Thiobacillus sp. | reverse complement strand
AAGTCCCACCTGCCTGCTGCCTGCCGAAACGCCATTTGATCGAGCATTCGCTTCATCAGCGCCAACCCTCCCCAGGCGCTGACCTCACGGTTCGTGAATTTGATCTCAAAGTCACCGTCAGACAGGCCACCCGACATGAGAAACTCCAAAAAACATCAAGCAATCAAAAGGGTGTTCTAATGAATTTCATTAGAAACGGCAAAAACCACTTCACCACCACTACCGATCATGCTACCTCGGATGGGCTAATGGATAATTTGGGTTCAATCTATATCAGGCGGGAATCTGCGAACAATGCTGGCCCGCCGTCCCCTCACGTGCCATGCTTGGAATTTAGCCCAGATAAGGGCAAGCAGACGAGGAGACAGCAATATGGCATCAAGCAAGTGGGTGTATGCGTTCAGCGAAGGCGACGGCAAGAACAAGCATCTGTTGGGCGGCAAGGGCGCAAATCTGTGCGAGATGACGCAGATTGGCCTGAATGTGCCGCCGGGTTTCGTGATCTCCACCGAAGCCTGCCTGAGCTACCTCGACGACACCCGCCACGCCCTGCCACAGGGGGTCATGGACGAAGTCCGCATGCAGATGGCGCGGGTGGAGGTCGCAAGCGGCAAGACCTTCGGCGGTCGCGAAAATCCGTTGCTGGTCTCGGTCCGTTCGGGCTCGGCCATGTCCATGCCGGGGATGATGGACACCATTCTCAACCTTGGCCTAAACCCGGACACCCTGCAGGGCCTGATCGCCCTGACCGGCAATGAACGTTTCGCCCAGGACGCCTACCGCCGGTTCATCCAGCTATTCGGCAAGGTGGCGCTGGGTGTGCCCGAAGAACTGTTCGACACGGAATTCAACGCCGTGAAGGCCAAGGCAGGCGTCAAGCAGGACGTCGGTCTTTCCGAACGCGACCTGGCCGAAATCGCCGAGCGCTTTCTGGCCGTGGTGAAAAAGCATACCGGCCAGCCCTTCCCGACCGACCCCTACGAACAGCTGGAAATCGCCATCAAGGCGGTGTTCAACTCCTGGGGCGGCAAGCGCGCCGTGGACTACCGCCGCGAATTCAAGATCACCCCCGAAATGGCCAATGGCACGGCAGTCAACGTGGTGGCGATGGTATTCGGCAATATGGGCGACGACTCCGCGACTGGCGTAGGTTTCACCCGCGACCCCGGCACCGGTGAAAACGTCATGTTCGGCGAATATCTCACCAACGCCCAAGGCGAGGATGTGGTCGCGGGCATCCGCACTCCCAAGCCGGTTGCGGAACTGGCCAACGAAATGCCCGAGCTGTACCGGCAGCTGGTCAATCTGCGCAATCAGCTTGAGGACCACTACAAGGAAGTCCAGGACTACGAATACACCATCGAGAAAGGCACCCTCTACTGCCTGCAAACCCGCAACGGCAAGATGAATGCCACCGCGCTGGTACGCACGTCGGTGGAAATGGTGAACGACGGCTTGATCGACAAGACCCAGGCGCTCAAGCGCATCCAGCCGGAACTGCTGGAGCAGTTGCTGTTCCCCCGCCTCGACCCGAAAACACGTGCGCAACCAGTTGCGCGCGGACTGCCAGCTTCGCCTGGCGCCGCGTCCGGCATCGCCGTGTTCGATGCCGACCGTGCCGAGAAAATGGGTCGGGCCGGTGAAAAAGTGATCCTGGTGCGGGAGGAAACCAAGCCGGAAGACATCCACGGCTTCTTCGCCAGCCAGGGCATCCTCACCAGCCGCGGCGGCAAGACCTCGCACGCCGCCGTGGTGGCACGCGGCATGGGCAAGCCCTGCGTGGCCGGCGCCGAGGGCATCCATGTGGACGTCCATACCCGACAGGCCATCGTCGGTGACAAGGTATTCGGCGAAGGCGCGATGATCACCCTCGACGGCACCAGCGGCAACGTCTACCTGGGCGAAGTGCCGATGATCGAGGCCGACTTCTCGCCTGAACTGGATACGCTGCTTTCCTGGGCCGACGACGTCGCGACACTCAAGGTGATGGCCAACGCCGACACCCCGACCGACGCCGGACACGCCCTCAAGTACGGTGCCATGGGGATCGGCCTGTGCCGCACCGAGCGCATGTTCAACGCCGTCGAACGCCTGCCCATCGTGGTCGAGATGATCGTCGCCGAGACAACCGGCGACCGGCAGGCTGCGCTCAACAAGCTGCTGCCGATCCAGCGTGCGGACTTCGTCGGCATCTTCCAGGTGATGGCGCCGCGGCCGGTCACCATCCGCCTGCTCGACCCGCCGATCCACGAATTCCTGCCCACTGCCGACCAGCTGGTGGAAGAGCTCGATCAGCTCAAGCATCTGCGCGACACGCTGCGCGGGATGCAGGTGCTAGCCGATGCGGTTGATTTCATGTATCGCACCCGCGACACGCATCCCCAGGTGCAGAAACCGGCCGACCCGGTGCTGGTGGAAGAAGCGATCCAGAAGAAGGAAGCGATGCTGAAGAAAGTGCGTGCCCTGCACGAGATCAACCCTATGCTCGGCCATCGCGGCGTGCGCCTGGGACTGACCTTCCCGGAAATTTACGCCATGCAGATCCGCGCCATCCTGGAAGCCGCCGCCGAATGCCAGAAGGCCGGCATCGAGGTGCATCCGGAAATCATGGTGCCGCAGGTGTGTACGGCAGTCGAATTGAAGCAGGTGAAACGCTGGGTGGAAGACATCCGTACCGACGTGGAGGCCGCATTCGGCGTCACACTGAACTTCAAGTTCGGTTCCATGCTGGAAGTGGTGCGCGCCTGCATGCGCGCGGAAAACTTGGCCGAGGAAGCCGAGTTCTTCTCGTTCGGCACCAACGACCTCACCCAGGCCGTTTTCTCATTCTCGCGCGAGGACGCCGAGAACAAGTTCCTGCCGATGTACAACCAGCACAAGATTCTTCTGGACAACCCGTTCGAAGTGCTGGACGTGAAAGGCGTCGGAAAGATCATGAAACTGGCCGTGGACTGGGGCCGCGCGACCCGTCCGGGGATGAAGATCGGCATCTGCGGCGAACATGGCGGCCACCCGGCTTCCATCCGTTTCTGCCACGAGGTGGGCCTCAGTTATGTCTCCTGCTCCGGCCCGCGCGTACCGGTCGCCCGCCTGGCAGCGGCCCAGGCTGCGCTGTCAGCGGCAGATCAGGACAAAAGCGCCTGAGCCACCCTCCCGCCGCTTGAATTGCTGGATGGGCAATGCAAACTATGGAGCGCAAAGACTTCTCTGATGATCTGCAATTGTCCGAGGGCCCCTATTGGACGACATTGCTGTCATTGGATGGCAAGCATCATTTTCCAGAGGCTGCTTGGGGGAGCATTAATTCAACCGTCAATACCGGCCAACGGAGACGATCAAGGTGGTCTCCACGATAGTCTGGTCAACGCCAATGAGCGGTCTTCTATAACGTCCCCTCCTGGTCAATTGGATCTTAAACACTGACGATGTTCTGTTGGCGGATCCCTGTTGCAAGGTCAAAGTTGTTAAGTGTTTGTTGACATATTCTAATATTCGCTAGAATATTGTCGGCATGAACAAACGACAAACCAAAGACTTGCTCTACGAACAGGTAGCACGCATCGGCAAAGCCGCCTCCAGCCCCAAACGCCTGGAACTCCTTGAAATACTTGCACAGGGCGAGAAGACTGTGGAGCTTCTGGCCGCCGAGGCAAATATCGATGTCAAACTCGCCAGCGCCCACCTGAAAGTGCTCAAGGAGGCCCGTCTGGTTGAGACGAGGCGCGAGGGACGCTTCATCGCATACCGCCTCTCCGGCGAAGATGTCAGCACGCTATGGGTCAACCTGCGGACGGTGGCTGAAGAGCATCTGGTGGAATTGCGGGTGGCTCTCGACGGCTTGTTCACTGCTTCGGAAAAACTCGATGCCGAGACCCGGCGAGGGCTGCTAGAAAAAGCCCGGCGCGGCGACGTGGTAGTGATAGACGTACGGCCAGCGGATGAATACGAAACCAGTCATCTGCCGTTTGCGCGCTCGATGCCGTTGGACGAAATCCGCCAGCGTCTCAAGGAACTGCCCGCCGACAAAGACATCGTTGCCTACTGCCGCGGGCCGTTTTGCATGATGTCCGCCGAGGCGGTGGCGCTGCTGAAAGAACACGGTTACCGCGCGCAGAAGATCGCCGACGGTACGCCTGAATGGCTGGCGGCGGGGCTGCCGTTGACCGAAACCGAACAACAAAGTTAAGGAGACCTCCATGTTTTTCCGTCAATTGCTAGCCAAAGATGCCACCTTGTCCTACTTTTTCGGCTGCGGTTCCTGCCATGCCGGCGTCGCCGTCGATCCGGTACTCGGCGACGAACAATGGTTTATCGACGAAGCCGCCAAACAGGACGTGAAGATTACCCACGTGATCGACACCCATGTGCATGCTGACCATTTTTCAGGTGGCCGCGCACTCGCGGAAAAGACCGGGGCGAAATACTGCCTGCATGAATCCAACAGCAGCCGCGTGAAATACGCGTTCGAGCCGCTGAAGGATGGCCAGCGCATCGAAGTCGGCAATGTCTATGTTGACATACTGCACACCCCCGGTCATACGCCCGACTCCATCTGCCTGCTGGTGACCGACAAGCGCCGCACCGAAACCCCGTGGTTCGTGCTCACGGGCGACACTTTGTTTGTCGGGAGTGCCGGTCGTCCCGATCTGGCAGGCAAGGAAACTGAAATGGCGGGGCAGATTTACGACAGCGTGCATCAGAAGTTGCTGACGTTGCCCGCCGAAGTTGAGTTGTACCCCGGCCACACTTCGGGCAGCGCATGTGGAGCGGGCATGTCGGGTAAGCCGACTTCGACCATCGGCTACGAGAAACGCTGGAACCCCATGCTGGCGATGGATCGTGCGGGATTTGTTACCGCGTTGACCGAGACCATTCCACCCCGCCCCGCTGAAATGGATCGCATGGTGCAGGTGAACCTGGGCTGAATCAAACATGCCCTTTTACGCCATCAAACTGGTCGTTTCGGCGCTGATTATCCTGGCCGTGTCCGAGCTGGCCAAGCGTCTGCCGGGCTTTGCCGCCCTGATAGCGTCGCTGCCGCTGATTTCCCTGCTGGCATTTATCTGGATGCACCTGGAAGGATCGAGCAACGCCGCCATCGCCGATTTGTCCGGGCAGATTTTCTGGCTGGTGATTCCCTCGCTGCTGTTATTCGTCGCGTTTGCGTTTCTGATGCGGCACGGCATGGATTTCTGGCTCGGGCTGGCCATTTCAGCGGGACTTACGGTGGTGGCGTATCTGGCGCTGTTGCCCGTTCTGCGTAAATTTGGAGTGCAACTGTAATGACCACAACCCGTACCGCCTTGCCGAATTTCCAGTTTGGCATCCGCGTCAATCTCGCGCAGTTCGCGCATCTTGTGGTGCAGGTGTTTTTCGTCGGCCTCACCATCGGTATGTTCCGCACCGTGGTGCCTGCGCTCGCCGAATCCGAGTTCGGCGTGGCGAAGGGCTCGTTCATGATGCTGATGGCCTTCGTCACCGCCTTCGGTTTCATCAAGGGCACACTCAATTTCGTCGCTGGGCGGCTGTCCGAGCGCATTGGTCGCAAGAGGGTGTTGTTCATCGGCTGGCTCGCCGCCGTGCCGATTCCCTTCATGATCCTGTATGCACCGAGCTGGAGCTGGATCGTGGCGGCGACGGTGCTGTTGGGCGTAAACCAGGGTCTCGCCTGGTCGATGACGCAGACGTCCAAGCTCGATCTCACCAACGCCGACCAGCGCGGTCTGACCATAGGCCTCAACGAATTCTCCGGCTACTTCGGCGTCGCGGTGGCGGGCATTGTCACCGGCTATCTGGCCACCGCCTACGGCCCGCGCGAAGGGCTGATTATTTTCGGCCTGACGGTAGTGGCGCTGGCCGGACTACTGACGCTGCTGTGGGTTAAAGATACCTTGCCATGGGCGCATGCCGAGGGCAAAAAGCACGCCGCTGGCCTGATGACCGGCCCCACGCCACGCTACCCGACCAACATCCAGGACACGCCCAGCACCTGGGAGGTGTTCACGCTGATGTCGTGGCGCGACGCGCGCATGGCGTCGATCAGCCAGGCCGGTCTAGTAGAGAAATTCGTTGATGCGCTGGTGTGGGTGTTCTTCCCGGTTTATCTGTATCAGCACGGCTTGAGCCTCGCCGGTATTGGCTGGGTGGTCGGTGTGTATGGTTTCGTCTGGGGGCTGTCGCAGTTTCTAACTGGCCATTGGTCGGATCGCGTCGGCCGAAAAAAGCCCATCGTCGCAGGCATGTGGCTGTGCGGCGCGGGCGTTGCTCTAGTGATGCTGGGCGAGGGTGAATTGTGGTGGTCGTTCGCCGCAGCGGTGATGGGCTTTGGCATGGCCTTGCTCTATCCCACTCTGTCCGCCGCCGTCTCTGACATCGCGCACCCCAACTGGCGTGGTTCGGCCATCGGCATCTACCGCTTCTGGCGCGACCTCGGCTACGGCATTGGCGCACTGTTGCTGGGTGCGGTGGCCGCACTGTTCGGCGGCATCGAGTCGGGGTTCTGGTTCACCGCGATTGCCATGTTTGTCTCTGGCCTCGTCGTCCTGCTGGCGTGCGAGGAAACCCACCCGGGCCTCAACCCAGCCTCCGATTGATTCTAAGAAGAAAACACCATGAATAAAACACTGATTACCCTGCTCGCCAGCCTTAGCCTGTTCGTCGCGCCGGCTCACGCTGACGAAAATCCCGCCGTGGTCGACGCGCTGTCCGGTTATATGGATTTCGCCGAATACGGAAGCAGCCTGATCTGGCCAGAACAAATTCCGAAAGACGACTGGAAGAAGGTCTTCATCGTCGATGCCCGCGACGCCGCGCAATACTCCAAGGAGCACATCCCCGGCGCGATCAACATCGACTGGCGTCAGGCAGTCGCACGGCGCAGTGAACTGCCAAAGGACCGCATGGTGGTGATGTATTGCAATTCCGGCTCGCTGTCCGCGCAGGCCGTGTTCGCCCTGCGCCTGCTTGGCTATGAAAACGTGAAAGTGCTGCAGGACGGCATCGAAGGCTGGAAAAAGAAGGGCGGATTCGACGCCCACGCGCGCGCCAGCCAGCCTTCTGGGCATTGAGCCAATAGGAGCCATGTAGGGGCCATGTAGGGGCCACGCCGAATAAAGCGCCTAGTACGACACCCCCAGGCAAGGTTTGGTCCGCACGTATTCGCTTCAGCTTCGACTCACCCATTGGGTGACTCCTCTCTTAACCAGCAAACCATTAGCCTGCCTGACATTGCGGCGGGTTTGTAGGCTTTAACTGCGGTTTTATGGTTCATACGCCAGCACCAGCGCCGGCCTTCCATTCCCGATCCGGGTCAGGTCGGTCGGATAGGAGCCGCGCGGCAACTGGATCCAGATCAGTGCGCCAACCGCAACGACGATGAAGACGTAAATCAGGCCTTTGCCCCAGAGCGGCAGGCCCTTATGTGGTGCGGATGTCATGGTGCGTACCCCCGGAAGAAGTTGGATGTCAGGTACGTCTGCTCGACCCTGTCACCACCAGCCCGCGACTAAACGTGCGGGGTCACGGGAGGGAGAATCGAAGCCGATGCCGCCTCGATGGTGACGATCTCGAACGTCATCGTCGCAAGTTCGGCCATGATGTAGGTGGGAGGCGCGCCGTCCTTGAGGCTATAGTGCAGTTTGCGGTCGGTATACAGATCGAACGCCGTCGTCGTCCGCCCGCAGCAAACCAGCACCACGCCGCGCGCGCGGAGTGCATGGCGCACACCCAGTTCGTACCAGACATTGGGATTGTCGAGCGTGAGATCGGCCACCACCAGGTCGGCGATCAACAGTTCCTGGAACATGTCGGTGCGGATATCGCCCGCACGCGTCTCTTCGTCCGCGCGGAGTGCTTCCAGCCCTGCCATGTCCAGCGCAGGTTTAATCAGTTCGGTGGTAGACACGATTGAAATCGATCGGGTTGCCCTGGCCGTCCTGCTTCACGCCAAAAGGCATTGCGACAAAAGCGTGTAGTTTCATTCAATCCCCCTTGGCTCATTGCTCGAATTCGACGTGCAAACGCCACCGGAAAGGTGGCGTTTGGTAGGAATCCCACAATATCAATGTTGTACTTTTGCTGGCTTGCCTGCCTTTTGAGGGGTAATGAACGATCCGACCGGAACGACAACTTCCTTCGGCTTCTTGGGTTTTTTTGCTTCCTTGTTGCCACGTATTTGGCCTTTAGCCATGAGTCTTCTCCTTGAAGCGGCTTCAGAAATGCCCAGTTTGGGTTGTGAAACCATAACAAACCCAGCACACGTTGATCATAGGCTGTTCCATCCTCTTGCATAGCTTTATATTCAAGCGCCGTGGGAACGGAAAAACCATCCGGTTAGCTGACCTCAACAAACTCCAGGGTATTTGCATCCGGGTCACGGCAAAACAAGGCCGCACGGCCGGATTGGCTGACGGTGTAGGCCAAACCTGCTTCGTCGAGCCTGTTTTTCAGCGCATGGATGTTCCTGACAGCGAACGCTATATGGCGGTCGCGGCCGCCATGTTCGGGGCGGACGGAAGTGGCGTCGGGATTGGGCAGGGCCATCAGATGCAGTTGCTGGCCGCCGCCGAGGTCATACCATTCGCCGGGAAAAGTCAGTTCGGGACGGTCAGCAATCTGCTCCAACCCGATCACCGATTCGTAAAAATGCCTGGCACGCACCAGGTCGGACACGAGCAAACCGGCGTGCAACAAGGCGGTGATCTCAGGCACGGCGTTTCTCCTTCAATTGATCGCCTTCCATGTGGCCGGAAAAGAGGCTGGCGGTGATGATCATGATTGCGCCGACCCATTCCTGCAGGCCCATGCGCTCATTCGACAAATAGTAGGCGGCAACGGCGGCAACCACGAGTTCGAACAGGAAGATGACGATGGCCTGGTTGGCGGGCACGCGCGCCAGGCCATATTGCACGGCATAGGTCATGCTGCCGATGGCAAGGCCGACGCCAATCAAAAGCAGCCAGACGCTGCCCTCGGCAGTTGCCATGAAATCAAGCTCGGCAGGCTTGAGCACCAGGCCGACCAGCGTCAGCACCGCCACGCCCAACCACACCGAAACCGACTTGGCGCCCGCGTCCACCCCTTCCAGATGACGGCTGATGACATTGCTTGCCGCAAACATCACCCCCGCAGACAATCCCAGCCATTCGGCACGGTTGGCCGGAAGCGGCCAGTCGCCAGGCTGCCACAGCATGGCGAGCGCCCCGCCCGCGGCCAGCGCCATCACCGCCCAGCCAGCACGGTTGAGCTTTTCATGCAGCAGAAAGCGCGAAAACAAGACCGTCCACAGCGGCGACAGGTAAAACAGCAGCAGCACGCGCACCACTTCGCCTTCCAGCACAGCCAGCACGTAGGCGAGATTGGTCCAGCCCGCCGCCAGCCCCAGCGCGGACAGCCACAACCAGCGCCCCCGCGCGGCACGCACCTCGCGCCCATGCAGCCAGCCCAGCAGGACTAATGGAACCGCGTAGGTCAGGAAACTGGAGGCAATGCCGCCCACGCCCGCCTCGTTCAGCAGACGATAGGGATACCAGACCAGCCCCCACAGGGTGGCGGCGTAAACCAGGCTGATGATGGCAAGGGTGCGCTGGAGGGGAATAGGCGGCATGGGGCTTTATAATATCCAGCTTCGTTAAATTCGCTCTCTCGATGAACCCGCGTCTCGAACACCTGCACCCCTACCCGTTTCAAAAGCTGCGCGAACTGTTCGCGGGGGTGACGCCGAATCCCGAACTGTCGCCTGTCAATCTGTCGATCGGCGAACCCAAGCATCCGACGCCGCAGTTCATCAAGGATGCGCTGGTCGCGGGCATGGGAGGGCTGTCGAATTATCCCATCACACAGGGTTCGGATGCGCTGCGCAAATCCATCGCCTGGTGGGTGGAGCGGCGTTTTGGCGTCAAGCTCGACTTCGCGACCGAAGTGCTGCCAGTGAACGGTTCGCGCGAAGCGCTGTTCGCGTTTGCACAGGCCAGCGTCGATTCCAGCCGCCACGGCCGCCGCGTCATCATTTCGCCCAATCCCTTCTATCAGATCTACGAGGGCGCCGCGCTGCTCGCCGGCGCCCATCCCTTCTTTCTCAACACCCTGCCGGAAAATGAGTTCAGCATGGACTGGTCGAAGGTGCCGGAAGACCTGTGGGAGCAGGTCAACCTGGTATATGTCTGCTCACCCGGCAACCCCACCGGAAAAGTAATGACGCTGGACAACTGGAAACAGTTGTTCGACTTGTCCGACCAGCATGGTTTCGTGATCGCCGCCGACGAATGTTATTCGGAAATCTATTTTGACGAGGCCAGGCCGCCATTAGGTGCGTTGGCGGCAGCGCTGCAACTCGGCCACGGCCTCAAGAACCTGATCGTATTCAACTCGCTGTCCAAGCGCTCCAACGTGCCGGGCCTGCGCTCGGGCATGGTGGCGGGCGATGCTGAGCTGATCAAACAGTTTCTGCTTTATCGCACCTATCACGGCAGCGCCATGAGCCCGATGGTGCAAATTGCCAGCACCGCAGCGTGGAACGACGAAGAACACGTGATCGAAAACCGCCGGCTGTACGCTGAAAAATTCGCCGCCGTGATGCCGCTGCTTAAAGATGTGCTTGAATTCGATGCGCCTGATGCCGCCTTTTATCTGTGGGCAAAAGTTCCGGGCGGTGAAGATGCCGCGTTTGCGCGCGAGCTGTATCGCACCCAGCATGTCACCGTACTGCCCGGCAGTTTTTTGGCGCGCGACGCCGCCAACGTCAACCCTGGCAAGGGCTTTGTCCGCATTGCGCTGGTCGACACGCTGCCGGCCTGCATCGAAGCGGCCAAACGCATCGTCAGCTTTGTGGGTGAATCGAAATGAGAGCCCTGGCCGCGCTTCTGCTGCTTGCGCCTGCGCTGGCGTGGGCCAATCCTGCTGCCGACGCCGAGCGGGCGGCCGAGCGCGTGCTGATCGAGGAAAACGTGCTGACCGTATACCTCACCGCCAACGACCATGGCCGCCTGACCCTTTTGTTTGGTCGCCAGGTGGCCGACTGGCAAATCGATGCCGTGCTCGCCAGGCTCCAGAAAGAACCTGCCATCAAGGGTGTGACCCACACCCGGATCGATACCGATTACTGCCCCGTCCGTTAAGCCATTCATCAATCAATCAACAGGAAAACATCATGGAAGAACTCCAGACAATCATTGAAGACGCATTTGAAAAGCGTGCCGACATCACCCCGCGCAACGTGGAGCCTCAGGTCAAGGACGCGGTGATGGCCGTGATCGACCTGCTCGACATGGGTGAACTGCGCGTGGCCGAGCGCGGCGAGGGCCAGAACTGGATCACCCACCAGTGGCTGAAGAAAGCGGTGCTGCTGTCGTTCCGGCTGGAAGACAACGACTTCATCAAGGGCGGCTACACCAATTACTACGACAAGGTGCCGAGCAAGTTCGCCGACTTCAACTCCAGGGATTTCCGCGAAGGCGGTTTCCGCGTGGTGCCGCCGGCTGCCGTGCGCAAGGGCTCCTTCATTGCCAAAAACGTGGTGCTGATGCCCAGCTACGTGAACATCGGCGCCTATGTCGGAGAAGGCACCATGGTCGACACCTGGGCCACCGTCGGCTCCTGCGCGCAGATCGGCAAGAACGTTCACCTGTCCGGCGGCGTCGGCATCGGCGGCGTGCTCGAACCGATCCAGGCCAACCCGACCATCATCGGCGACAACTGCTTCATCGGCGCACGCTCCGAAGTGGTCGAAGGCGTGATTGTGGAAGACAACGCGGTGATCTCGATGGGCGTGTACATCGGCCAGAGCACCAAGATTTTCGACCGCGAAACCGGCGAAGTCACCTATGGCCGCATCCCCGCCGGCTCGGTGGTGGTGTCCGGCAACCTGCCGTCCAAGGACGGCAGCTACAGCCTGTATTGCGCGGTCATCGTGAAGAAGGTCGACGAGAAGACCCGCTCAAAGGTCGGCATCAACGAACTGCTGCGCGGAATCTGACTCCATCCAGGAAATACTGAACAAGGCCCATCATGAAACACACTCTTATCGTCTCCGCCCTGCTCGCCGCTACGCTGGTGGGCTGCCAGGCCAACCCGGTGTCCGGCCGCAAGCAACTCGTGCTGGTGTCCGAAGAGCAGGCGCAGGCCTCGTCGGCCCAAGCCTATGCGCAAACGCTGAGCGATGCCCAGAAGAAAGGCAAGCTCAGCACCGATGCTGCGCTGAACGCGCGCGTCAAACGCATCACCGACCGCCTCATCACCGAAGCCAAGACCATGTATCCGCCCAGCGGCGAATGGCAGTGGTCGGTTGCCGTGCTGGACGAACCCGCGCTCAACGCCTGGTGCATGCCCGGCGGCAAGATGGCGATCAACACCGGCATCATCAGCAAGCTGAGCCTGAGCGACGCCGAAATCGCCCAGATCATGGGCCACGAAATCGCCCACGCCCTGCTGGGCCACGGCCGCGAGCGCATGTCGCGTGCCATGGCCATGCAGGGCGGGCTGCAACTCGGCTCCATCATCGCCGGGCGCGACCTGACCGTGCTGGCGCCGGTGGCCAACGTTGCGCTGACCCTGCCCAATAGCCGCGAAGGCGAATCCGAGGCCGACCGCTACGGCGTCGAACTCGCCGCCCGCGCCGGCTACGATCCGCGTGCCGCCGTCCGCCTGTGGGAAAAAATGAGCGCTGCCAGCGGCAATGGTTCGCCAGAATTTCTCAGCACTCACCCCTCACCGGATAACCGCATCCTGGCGCTGAATGCGCTGGTGCCCAAGATGATGCCGATCTACGAAAAGGCACGCTGATGGACTTTGAGCCCGGTCCCGGCGAGGCTGAAAAACTCGCCAGCCTGAAAACCCTGTCCACCGTGACGTACGGGCTGTACGCGCTGTCGCTGTTTTTTGGCGTCTCCGCCATCGTTGCCATCGTCCTCAACACCATCAAGCTCGACGATGCTCAGGGCACCTGGCTGGAAAGCCATTTCCGCTGGCAGATTCGCACCTTCTGGTGGAGCCTGCTGTGGTTCGTCCTCGGCCTGATCACCTGGGTCATCCTGATTGGCTGGGTGGTATGGGGCGTGGCATTCGTCTGGTTTATCTACCGCATCGCCAAGGGTTGGCTCAACCTCAACGACAACAAACCGATGCCATTATGAAGCCTCCCGCCGCTAAAGCCCGTTCGGTCTTGTAGCGGGGGTTTCCGGGGTCACAGACCAGAGCGCCTGGGTGTTTCCACCCAGGCGACTTACCGCGATCTCACCCGGCGTGGGCCGCGTTTCCGCAGCCGGTTCGGAGCCTTCCGCCCCTACCTTTTTCCTTGTAATTCCGCACCGCTTCTTTTC
>JAWOJD010000122.1:0-31633 GCA_046484355.1 Thiobacillus sp. | reverse complement strand
GGCACCCGCCCGCGTACGTGCAGGAACCAGACGCCAGCCAACGAGACCGATGAAGACCACGCCCAGCGCCGTGATCGCGAGCCCGACCGGACTGAAGTCGAACATGCCGAAGCTGCCCAAGCCGGCCTCGGCGCGAAGCCCGGAGACGATGAGGTTGGGCGGGGTGCCGATCAGGGTGGTTGTGCCGCCGAGGATGGAACCGAAGGCGAGCGGCATCAGCACCTTGCCGGGTGGAAGATTCAATCGCCCGGCGATCTGCATGGCCACCGGAATCAGCAGCGCCAGGGCGCCGACGTTGTTCATGAAGGCGGATAGCAGCGCACCCAGCGCGGCGAGCATGAAAATGGACAGCGTCGGGCCGGCCTTGGCAGGCAACATGCGACGCGTCAGCGCATCGACCGCACCCGAAGTTTGCAGGCCGTGGCTCAGTATCAGCACGCAGGCCACGGTGATCACGGCCGGATGGGCGAAGCCGGCGAAGGCGTCGGCATACGGCACCAGGCCGGCAAAGACGCAGGCCAGCAGCGCGCCCGCTGCCACCATGTCGTGGCGCCAGCGGCCCCACAGGAACATGCCGATGGTCGCGATCAGAATGCCGACGATGAGCAGTTGTTCGAAGCTGATGAGTTCTCTCCCGCGTAACCGGACCCTTGCGCTATTCCACCACAGAGTCCGCAGCGCATCCATGGGGCGGCCTGGAGTGGCTGTAGTGATCAGCCAGACTGTCGCCACAGTCTCGGCAGTTTGCATCGCTTAAGGAACAGTACAGATCGCCGAAACTCGGCTCCGTGTCTTCCAGCGGTGTCCTCATGAAACCCGGAAATGCCTTCTTTCATAACGTACTGGCGCAGGGCGGGACGAACTATGCGCGTATCGCGGAACCGTGGAGACTTTCATCCATGAGCGCTTCGCAACACGCTATGGCGCGCTATACCGTGGCAGCATCGGCCTCGAAGACTCTCCACTGGGCGGGCTGGGTGTCAGGGTGCGCCTGCCGCGACAGCCGGCGGGCTGAACCACTCCCCTACTCTGCTAGCCGGCAGAGTGCCGCTTTCGATTGCTATGGCCGGCTAGCGCCTATTCGTGCCGCAAGGCATCGATCGGATTCAGGCTGGCGGCGCGGCGCGCAGGGAAGTAGCCGAAGATCACCCCGATGGCGGCCGAGAAAAGAAAAGACAGCAGGTTGATGCCGGGGTCGAACAGGTAGGGAATGCTCATCAGGCCGGCCAGCGCGATCGATGCGCCGGTGGCGAGCGCGATGCCGATGATGCCGCCGAGGCTGGCCAGCACCACCGCCTCGATCAGGAACTGCAGCAGCACTTCACGCTCCAGCGCGCCGATGGCGAGGCGGATGCCGATCTCGCGGGTGCGCTCGGTCACCGACACCAGCATGATGTTCATGATGCCGATGCCGCCCACCAGCAGGCTCACCGCGGCCACCGCGCCCAGCAACATGGTGAGGATCTTGGTGGTGCTGGTGAGGGTCTCGGCGAGCTGCCGGGTGTCGAGGACGCGGAAATCGTCTTCCTCGGTTTCGCCGATGTTGCGTCGTTCGCGCAGCAGCAGGGTGAGCTGGTCCTTGACCGCGTCGATGGAGGCGCCTTCGCGGACCGAGACCGTCAGCCGGTTTACATCCTGGCTGCCGGTGAGTCGGCGCTGCACGGTGCGCAATGGCATGACCACGGTGTCGTCCTGATCCGAGCCCATGGCCGACTGGCCCTTGGCTTTGAGCAGGCCGATGACCTCGCAGGCGAACTGCTTGATGCGAATTTCGCTGCCGACCGGATTTTGCCCAGCGAACAGCTTGGTCCGAACCGTGTCGCCGATGACGCACACGGCCTTGCCGGCCCGCTCCTCGGCCTCGGTGAAGGTACGTCCAGCGGCCAGTTCCCAATTACCCGCCTTGAAATAGTCGTTGTTGCTGCCGCTCACCACGGTGGACCAGTTCTCCGCCATGTAAACGGCTGTTGTCGCCTTGTTGGCGACAGGGGCCACCGCTTCGGCGACGCCGATCTGGTTGCGGATGGCCTCGACGTCGGCCAGCTTGAAGTTGGGCGCACCCGAGGAGCCCGCCCCAAAACGCTGGCCGGGGATCAACATGATCAGGTTGCTGCCCATGCTGGAAATCTGGTCGGACACCGACTTGGTGGCGCCGTTGCCGAGGGTGACCATGGTGATGACGGCGGCCACGCCAATCACGATTCCGAGGATGGTCAGGAAGGAGCGCATCAGGTTGCGCCGGATGGCGCGCAGGGCGAGCAGCAGGGTGTTCCACAGCATCAGGCGGCGCCCCCGTTGTTCTGGTCGCTGGCCACCCGGCCGTCGACGAAATGGATGGTGCGCTTGGCATAGGCCGCCATGTCGGGTTCATGCGTCACCATCAGCACGGTGATGCCGCGATCGCGGTTGAGCGTCGCGATCAGGTCCATGATTTCGCGGCTGGTGTGCGTGTCGAGGTTGCCGGTGGGTTCGTCGGCCAGCAGCACCGCAGGCCGGGTCACGATCGCGCGGGCGATGGCCACCCGCTGCTGCTGGCCGCCGGACAGTTCCGCCGGGGTATGGTCTTCCCAGCCGCCCAACCCCACCTGTTCGAGGGCGGCCCGCGCCGCAGCATGGCGGGCGGCGGCGGGTTCGCCGCGGTAGATCAGGGGCAGTTCCACGTTCTCCAGCGCGGTGGTGCGCGCCAGCAGGTTGTAGCCCTGGAACACGAAGCCCAGATAGTGCCGCCGCAGCAAAGCGCGCTGGTTGCGCGTCAGCAGCTCCACCTGCACCCCCTCGAACACATAGGTGCCGCCGCTGGGAATATCCAGGCAGCCGAGGATGTTCATCACGGTCGATTTCCCCGAGCCGCTGGGCCCCATGACTGCGACAAACTCGCCCGGGTTGATGCTCAGGTCGATGCCCTTCAGCGCCTGGAAGGCAGCCTGGCCCTGGCCGTAGGTCTTGGTGATGCCCGACAGCCTGATCAGGGCCGTTGACTCGGTCATGGCTGGCTACCCGTGGCCTCGGTGATGATTTCCATGCCGGCCTTCAACTCCCCGCGGGTGATCTCGGTCACCCGGCCGTTGGTGGCGCCGGTCTTGACCTCCAGCGGTGCGGGTTGTCCGTCTCGCAGCACCCACACCCGTGGCGTGCGGCCATCACGGGCGGTCTCCCGGGCCTTGGGTGCTTGCCTGGGCGGGCGCGGCATCAGGGCGCTGATTACGCTGCGGCTCGATTTCTTCTGTGTCGCGCCTGCGGTTTCAGGGGTGAAGCGCAAGGCTGCATTCGGCACCAGCAACACGTTTTCACGGGTCAGCGTGGTGATCTCGGCGGTGCCGGTCATGCCCGGACGCAAACTGAGATCTTCATTCTTCACTTCGAGCACGGTCAGATAGGACACCACGCCATCCTTGACCTGCGAACCGTATCCCACCCGGGTGATGACCGCGTTGTACTGGCGGCCGGGCCAGGCGTCGACGCTGAAAGTGGCCTTCTGCCCTACCTCCACCTGGCCCACGTCAGCCTCGTCCACATCCACCTGCAGTTCCATCTTCGACAGGTCTTCGGCCAAAGTGAACAGCACCGGTGCCTGAAAGGAAGCCGCCACCGTCTGCCCCGGCTCCACCTTGCGGGCCAGCACGACGCCGTTGATCGGAGAGCGGATATTGGCCTTGGCCAGGTTGGTCTGGTCCGACTGCAAGCTTGCGCGGGCCTGGCTGACGCTGGCTTGTGCACTGGCCCGGCTGGCTTCGGCGCGTTTCAGATTCGCTTCGGCGGTGCTCATTTCACTTTGCGACGGCACCTTGCCGCCGGACAATTCCGCCACCTGTTTCATGCGCGCCAGGTTCGACCGGGTTTCCGCAATGGTTGCCTGCGCCTGCCGCACCTGTGCGTCGGCCGATGCCACGTTGGCGCGGGATTTGACCACCGCATCCTGCAGCTTGGACAGGTCTAGCCGCGCCAGCAGATCGCCTTTCTTCACCTGGGCGTTGTCGTCGACGAACACCTTGTCGACGATGCCCGACAATTCGCTGCCCACATCCACCTGGTTGGTGGGCTGCAGATTGCCGGTCGCCGAAACCCTGACCACCAGCGTGCCGATGGCGGCCTGATCGGTCTTGTATTGCGGCGCGGCCGCCTCCTCTCCGGAGTAGAAAGCCAGCCAGGCTGCGCCCGCAATCACGGCCAATGCGCCGCCCAGCCATAGCCTGCGGCGCGAGAACAGCCCAGTGGACCGGGTATCGAGAAGATTTTTCAGGGAGGAATCCTGGCTGGCTTGCGGCGTGGTGGTGTTCATGGCGTGTCCTGTACGGCCGGGCGGCGCTCGGTCTGCGACGACCAGCCGCCGCCCAGCGCCTTGTATAAACGGATGAGCGCCAGCACGCCGTCGGCGCGCGTGCTGGCGAGGCTGTCTTCAACGGACAGCACACTGCGTTCGGTATCGAGCACCGACTGGAAATCGATCAGGCCGGCGCTGTAACGCTGCCGCGCCAATTGCGCTGCGCTGCGTGTGGATTCAACAGCATTCGCCAGCGCCTCGCTGCGTTCACGGTTGCGGGCCAGGGCAATCAGCGCATTTTCCACGTCCTGCAATGCACCGAGCACCGTTTGCTCATAAGCCACCTGCGCCTGCTCGCGAACGGCGTCCTGAATCTCGACCTGATTGCGCAAACGACCGGCATCGAAAATCGGGGCGGTGATCCCGCCAAGCAGCGATGACGTAGCGGCACTGCTGTTGCCAAGCGCGCCCAGCGTAAGCGCTTCCAACCCGATCGAGCCCGAGAGACGGAACGCGGGATAGCGTGCCGCCTCGGCCACGCCCACACGGGCCGTTTCTGCCGCCAGCTTGCGCTCGGCCGCGCGAATATCGGGCCGCTGGCGCAAGGTGTCGGCCGGGATGCCCACGGCGACTTGTTCGGGAACGGCGGGCAGATCGGCGGCAGCGGCAAGGCGCGCATGCAGCGTACCCGGTGCCTTGCCCAGGAGGATGTCCAGCCGGTGTTCCGCTTCAGCCAGGCCGGTTTCCAGACTGGGAATCTGCGCACGTGTCTGCTCGCGGTTGCTGCGTGCCTGCTCGACGTCCTGGCTGTTGGCGAGCCCCGCCTGAGCGCGCCACTGAGTGAGCTGCAGCGTCTCCGACTGACTGGCGAGATTGTCACGGGAAATTCCGATTCGGATCTGCTGCGCGCGCACCTCGATGTAGTTCAGCGCCACTTCGGCTACCAGCGAAACCCGCGCGTCATCCAGACTCGCCCGGGAAGATTCGAGATCGGCATCGGACGCTTCGATGCCGCGGCGTACGCCACCGAACACATCAAGCTCCCAGCTTGCGTCGAAGCCGGCACTGAAGAAATTGCGCGTGGCGCCACTGCCCGTCTCCTCGCTCGACCGGCTTCGTCTGGCCGTAGCCGACGCATCCACACTAGGAAAGCGCCCGGAAGCAGTCACCGCACGACGGGCGCGGGCCTCACGCAATCGGGCCTGGGCGCTGCGCAAATCAGGGTTGGACAGCAGGGCCTGGTCCATGAGTTGAGACAGCAAGGAATCATTGAGGCCAAGCCACCATTGGCTGATGTCGCCGCTCGCAGCGGCATGCGTTGCGGGTTTGACTGTTGTGTCGATCCGGTTCCAGGCTGACGGCACATCTGGTTCCAGTGGTGTGTAATCCGGACCGACCGTGGCACATCCCGCGAGGCCGAGGCCAGCGAGCATGATCAGCGTGCAGGAGTGACGAATCGCGTTCATTGAGTTAAACATCGGGTTTTTGGCTGCTGCGCCCGAATGTCAGGGGCGGCCAGCCAATTAAACAGGAAGTGCTCTAGAGTTTCCATGGAGCACGATGGATTGACACTACCCGTGAGCGCAAGAACCGCAAGCGAAAGAACCAATATGGCAATAGACATTACCGCTCTTATGAATTTAGGCCATAAAAATGTGACCATAAGTACACGTAAAAATGCCCGCAGCTGCGGGCATTTTTTCTGATTACGCTTTCCTTCAGGCCGTCAGGCTGTCCTTCACGCGCATCAGCCGAGCGCGAGCTTCGGTGGCGACGCCATGCACAGCAGTGTTGGAAACCAGTTTGACCATGATGCCGGGGTCGAGGAAGGACACGGTCACGCCGCCATCTTCTTCTTCGCGCACGACAACATTGCACGGCAGCAGCATGCCGACGTCGGGATCTGCGCTGATAGCCTGGTGTGCCAGCGGCGGGTTGCAGGCGCCAAGGATGCGGTAGGGCCGGCCATCGACGTTGAGCTTGGCTTTCATCGTGGCCTGCACGTCGATATCGGTCAGCACGCCAAAGCCTTCGGTTTTCAGTGCGGCGGTCACCTTATCCACGGCCTCGCTGAAGGGGCCGCTGATCTTGGTATCGAATCCGTATTCACTCATGGGTTTACTCCTGGATGGGAAGGACAAAGCGGGTATTTTACCCGCTCATGCCCAGATGGCCGACACGGAAATCAGGGCACAAGCGATCGCCGCTCGATATCCAACCACATCAGATACACCTGATCCGACCACAGCGACTTGATGTAGACCGCCACGTCCTGCATGTCCTGCTCGGTCAGTTTGCCTTTCCAGCCGGGCATATTGCCCTCGCCTTTCGGACTACCGTCGCGGATCGCTTCCAGCAACACGGCTGTGGGATGGTGCCAGGCATGCGCGCTGTCATCCAGCGGCGGCGGCGGGTACATGCCCTTCGCATCGCGAATGCGCCAGTCGCCCGGCTGCCCCTTGCCTTCTGCGCCATGGCACGACGCACAGTGGTGTTCATACACGATCAGGCCACGCGCCACCTGCTGCGGGTCCAGCTTGCGGTCCAGCGGCGACGCGGCTGCGGGAGAGATGTCTACGGCTGACTGAGTGGGTGCTGGCGGCGGCGCCTGTTCGCAGGCCGCCAGCATCAAGCCCGCAACCAGCGCGATCAGGGGCGTTGTCTGTTTTTTCATTATGGACGCTCCTTCAGGGTTTGCGGTGCCTCAAGGGAAACGCGCAATTGCGTTGGAAAGCTCATTCGCTGACCTGCTGTGCCCAGATCAGGGCGTCGACATGGAGGCCGTTGACTGCTCTGCTATCCAGCCCGATGGCTTGCGACAGTTCGGCAATATTGGCCTCGTCGTACTGCTCGCAGGCGATGGCAAGCTCCAGGTAGGGCGCGTACTTTCCCCGGTGCTCGAGCAGCACCTCGTTCACCGCCGGCGGCAGGCTGACCTGCTTGAGCACGTCGGCCATGGGAATGGCCATCACCACATCCAGCAGGGAAAACACCCCCGCCACGAACAGTTCGTCGCGCTCGCTCGCTGACAGGGCATCCCGGGCCAGCAGTTCTGCAAGCCGCGCGCGCACCAGCGCATTTTCCATGATGGCCCAGTCGAGCCCGCGGGCTTGTCCGCTGGTAAACAACAACAGCGTCAGCCAGCGATAGAACTGCTGGCGGCCTAGCACAATCAGCGCCTGTTCCAGCGTGCTGGCTTTGTGCAACAAACCGATGCCAGGGGAATTGATGTAGCGCAGCAGCTTGAACGAAAGCGCCGGGTCCTGCTTGATCACGGCGGTCAACTCGGCCACCTCGGCATCGCGCCGCAGCTTGTTCAGCAGTTCCAGGATCTTGATGCGCCCCGCATCCATCCTCGGTGCGTCCCACTTTTCCCGGCTGGTAATGAAAGAGCCTTGATAGAAGGAAAACGGTAGTCTGGAGCAGACGTTGAACTCCTCCAGGGTCTGGATGTTGGTCGCGACGCATGACAGGGGCGGGATTCGCTTCGCCGGGGCGTCGATCTGGTGATGAATGGTCGGGATATCGTTGTTGCCAACATCGATAAACAGAAAGTCCGCCAGTTCCAGAAAAGGCGTCATTTCCGGCGCATCAACGCCATCGCCGTGCAGGCCGATGCGGAATCCGAGTTTTTTCAGCTGCGACAAGCGGCTCAGCCACGCGTCGGGCTGGCTCGTCAGCTCGGCATTGGTGCCGACCACATACACCGTACCCTGTGGCTGCAGGGCTTCGAGCACCGGCATGTCCAGCGAATTGGCGGCCACCTCGATGAAAGCCAGCCGGTGTTCCAGCAAGCGCTGGATTTCCATGATTTGCAGGTTGCGCAGCAGTACATCGTCATACAGGCGCTGGATGCTGGTACTGGACGCCCGCACCCGCTGGTTCACCTCAAAGCGCAGCCTGAAGACATATCCCGCCACCCGCTGGTTGTTGCCAAGCACCGCCTCGCGCCGCACGATGGAGCGGCTGGTGGGAGGCGTGTCAGGGCCGATGGGGCGGGCGTTGCCATTGGGGCGGGGTGGCGAGGGCTCGCTCGCCAGCGGCGCCATGGCGTTGAGTTTCAGAAAGTCGTTGTTGGGGTCGGTTGAAACAAACGGATTGTCAGGCGCTTCCGCTTCGGCCGGTGCGGTTTGTTTCTCCGTCAAGCTGCCGAGCAGCCGACCCAATATTCCAGCAAGTCCCATTCAGTCTATTTCCGGTTGTCTAGAAGAAACGCGACTTCATACCCTGCTGGCAGTCTTTCGCATCACGTCCGCCGCAAAGCCCATTGCCCACTTCACCGGCTGAGGCAGCGGCGCACCACCGTGGTCGACAGCGGTTTGGGCATGACGCGCTTCGTCGGTTTTCATCTGTTCGACGACGGCGCGGCTACGGGCATCGGCTTCGGGCAATTGCTGCAGGTGGCCATCGAGATGCGCTTCGACCTGGCGCTCGGTTTCGGCGAGGAAACCGAGGTTCCATTTGTCGCCCAGCACGCCGGCAACCACGCCCAGGCCAAAAGCGCCTCCGAACCACAACGGATTCAGCAGGCTTTTGCGGCCGCCCAGTTCGTTGATGCGCTGCTCGCACCAGGCCAAGTGATCGGTTTCTTCGCGAGCGGCCTGCTCAAGTTCGGCGCGAACGGCTTCATTCTTCGCGGTGAGCGACTGCCCGGCATACAGTGCCTGCGCGCAGACCTCTCCCACGTGGTTGACCCGCATCAGCGCTGCCGCGTGGGCACGTTCGGCTTCGCTCATGTCCGCTTCGGGCGCGCTGCCGGGATAGGGCCGTCCGGCATGTTGGCTGGCAAACACTGTCCGCAAACCCAGGTCGAACGTGGTGATGATTTCGTCGAGTCGGTTCATGGCTATTTCACATAATAGTTGAAGTTGGAGTAGGCCGCTTCGGCAACCTTGAACCACTGAGCTTCGGTATCGCGGAATGTTTTCCACGGCCGGTAGATCGTCGCAAAGTCACGGTTGCTGCGTGCTTCCGCTTCGTAGAGCTTGAAAGTTGCGCGGCGCGCGGCCAGCATCACGTCCTTGGGGTAGGGGTGCAGCTTGACGCCCTGCCCCACCAGACGCAGCAAGGCCGGCGGATTCTTGGCATCGTACTGCGCCAGCATCATCTGGTTGGCTTCGGCGGTGGCGACTTCAAAGGCCTGGCGATAGACCTCGGGCAGCGCTTTCCAGCTGGACTGGTTGACGTAGAAACTCAGCTGCGGGCCGCCTTCCCACCATCCTGGATAATAGTAGTGCCTGGCTATTTTGTGGAAGCCAAGTTTCTCGTCGTCGTACGGCCCTACCCATTCGGCGGCGTCGAGCGCGCCGCGTTCGAGCGCGGGGTAGATATCGCCGCCCGGCAGCGTCTGCGGCACGGCGCCGAGTTTGGCCATGATCATGCCGCCGACGCCGGGAATGCGCATTTTGAGGCCGCGCAGGTCAGCCATGGACTTGATTTCCTTGCGAAACCAGCCACCCATCTGGGTGCCGGTGTTGCCGCCGGGAAACTGCACTACATTGTATTTCGCATAGAGCGCGCGCAACGCCTCGATGCCGCCACCCGCATACATCCACGCATTCTGCTGGCGTGCCGTCAGTCCAAACGGCACGGCGGTATCGAAAGCCAGCGCGAGATTTTTGCCGACGTAGTAATAGCCCGCCGAGTGGCCGCATTCCGCAGTGCCGTTGCCGACCGCGTCGAGCACCTGCAGACCCGGCACCAGTTCGCCCCCGGCGAACACGCGGATCTGGAACTTGCCGTCGGTGAGCGCGGCCACCCGCTTCGACAGGGTTTCCGCCGCACCGTAGATCGTATCCAGGCTTTTGGGAAAGCTCGACGCCAGCCGCCAGCGGACAGCCGGCAACTGGCTGGATTCGGCAAGACCGGCTAGGGGCAGCATCGCTGCCACGCCCGCGCCCGCCAGGAAGTCACGTCTTTGCATGGGGTTACCTTGAATTTTTGACCATTATACGAGCCGTCGCAAAAACCGCTGCGTGATAAAATTACATGTTTTCAAACCCACACCCACTGCCATGTTCAACCGCCAAGACACCCTCGCCAAAACCGACCCCGACCTGTGGGCAGCGATTCAACAGGAAGACCGCCGCCAGCAGGACCACATCGAGCTGATCGCATCGGAAAACTACACCAGCCCGGCGGTGATGGAAGCGCAAGGCTCGCAGCTCACCAACAAGTACGCCGAAGGTTATCCGGCCAAGCGCTACTACGGCGGCTGCGAATACGTGGACATCGTCGAACAATTGGCGATTGACCGCGTGAAGGCGCTGTTCGGCGCCGAGGCCGCCAACGTGCAGCCCAACTCCGGCTCGCAGGCCAACCAGGCGGTGTTCATGGCCTTCCTCCAACCCGGCGACACCATCATGGGCATGAGCCTGGCCGAAGGCGGCCACCTCACCCACGGCATGAAGCTGAACATGTCGGGCAAGTGGTTTAACGTGGTGGCCTACGGCCTCGACGAGAAGGAAGAAATCGACTACGACAGGATGGAAGCCCTGGCGCGCGAGCACAAGCCGAAGCTGATCATCGCCGGCGCCTCGGCCTATGCGCTGCGCATCGACTTCGAACGCTTCGCCAAGATCGCAAAGGAAATCGGCGCGATCTTCATGGTCGACATGGCGCACTACGCCGGCCTCATCGCCGCAGGAGTCTACCCCAACCCGGTACCGCATGCCGACGTGGTGACCTCGACCACCCACAAGACCCTGCGCGGCCCGCGCGGCGGCATCATCCTGATGAAGTCCGAGCACGAGAAAGCCATCAACTCGGCAATCTTCCCCGGCCTGCAGGGCGGCCCGCTGATGCATGTCATCGCCGGCAAGGCCACCGCATTCAAGGAAGCGTCAAGCAAGGAATTCAAGCACTACCAGGAGCAGGTGATCGCCAACGCGCTGGTGATGTGCAAGGTGCTGGTGGAGCGCGGCCTGCGCATCATCTCCGGTCGCACCGAAAGCCACGTGTTCCTGGTCGACCTGCAGCCCAAGAACCTGACCGGCAAGGAAGCCGAAGCCCTGCTCGGCCGCGCCCACATCACGGTGAACAAGAACTCGATCCCCAACGATCCGCAGAAGCCCTTCGTCACCAGCGGCATCCGCATCGGCACGCCGGCGATGACCACGCGCGGCTTCATGGAGCTGGAAGCCGAACAGCTCGCGCACCTGATTGCCGACGTGCTCGAAGCGCCGAACGACGAGGCTGTGATCGAACGCGTCAAGGGCGATGTCGCAAAGATGACAGCGAAGTTTCCTGTCTACGGTTGAGCGGCTGGCTAATATCCCTGGGAATCCATAGCAGGAACTGCATGCAATGAAATGCCCTTTTTGTGGTTCGCTCGACACTCAGGTCATCGACTCCCGCGTCAGTGAAGCGGGCGACTCGATTCGCCGCCGCCGTCGCTGCGCGGCCTGCGACAAGCGTTTCACCACTTGGGAAACGGCCGAGCTGCGGCCGCCGCAGATCGTCAAGACCAACGGCACGCGCGAGGACTTCGACGAAAAGAAGCTACGCGAGGGATTTCGGCGCGCGCTGCACAAGCGCCCGGTTCCTACCGAACTGGTCGACGCTGCGGTCGACCGCATTCGCCAGCACCTGCTGACGCTGGGCGAACGCGAGATTCCCGCGCGAGAGGTTGGGGAACGCGTCATGAACGAGCTGAAAAAACTCGACAAGATTGCCTACATCCGCTTTGCTTCGGTGTACCGCAGCTTCCAGGATGTTGAAGACTTCCACGACGTCATCCGCGACATCGACAAATCCTGACATGCCTGCCGCCAACCGATTCAGCGCGAGCGACCATGCCCACATGGCCCGCGCGCTGCAACTGGCGGCGCAGGGTCTCTACACCACCAGCCCCAACCCGCGCGTTGGCTGCGTCATCGTCAAGAATGGCCTTGTCGTTGGCGAAGGGTGGCATCAACGCACCGGCACCCCGCACGCCGAGATTCATGCGCTGAACGCAGCCGGCGATGCCGCACGCGGTGCAACCGTGTATGTGACGCTGGAACCCTGCTCGCACCATGGCCGCACCCCACCGTGCGCCGAAGCGTTGATCGAAGCCGGCGTGGCACGCGTGGTGGCGGCGATGCACGATCCGAACCCGTTGGTCGCAGGCAGCGGCATCGACATGCTGACACTGGCTGGCATCCAGGCCGAAGTGGACCTGATGGAGGCCGAAGCGCGCGCGCTCAACCCCGGCTTCATTGCCCGCATGACGCGACAGCGGCCATGGGTCAGACTCAAAACCGCATCGACGCTGGACGGCAAGACCGCGCTCGCCAACGGCGTTTCACAGTGGATTACCGGTGAGGCGGCACGCGCCGACGTGCAGCGACTACGCGCCCGCGCCTGCGCCATCCTCACCGGCAGCGGCACCGTTCTGGCCGACAATCCCCGCATGAACGTACGCCACTTCGACATTGGCCGCCAGCCGCTCAAGGTGGTCGTCGATTCCGCATTGCACACGCCAGCGGACGCTGCCATCCTGCCTGCGCTGATTGCCTGCCACCACGCCGATCCAAATGCACGCACTGCGCTCGAACAGGCCGGCGCCGAAGTGGTCGAGTTGCCCGGAGCCGACAACCGCGTCGATCTCGCTGCCTTGCTCACTTTGTTGGGACAACGCGGCATCAACGAAGTCCATGTCGAGGCCGGCGCGCACTTGAACGGCGCGCTGCTCGCCGCCAATCTGGTGGACGAATGGGTGACCTACATGGCACCGATGGCCGTAGGCGACAGCGCACGCGGCTTGTTCGCCCATCCGCCGCTCAGCCAACTGGCCGATGCCGCACGCTTCAAGCTGACTGACGTGCGTCAGATCGGCGACGACTTGCGGCTGACGCTGTTGCCAATTTGAGCGCGTTCAAGGATCACTTTTCGTCGGCGTCCGACCGCTACGCCGCCTACCGCCCGGACTACCCTGCCTCATTGTTCGTTTGGCTCGCCGGACTGTGCTCAGAGCGCGACACCGCCTGGGCCTGGGACTGCGCCACCGGCAGCGGCCAGGCGGCGCGGGGGCTGGTCGCACATTTCCGCCAGGTCATCGCGACCGATGCTTCCGATGAGCAGGTGCGCCATGCGGCGCCGCATCCCCGGATTGATTACCGCGTCGCGCCCGCCGAGGCCAGCGGCTTGTCAGATCAGAGCGTCGATCTCGTCACCGCCGCGCAGGCAGCACACTGGTTCGACCTGCCGCGCTTTTATGCCGAAGCCGCGCGCGTGCTGATACCCGGCGGGGTAATCGCGTTGTGGGGTTACGGGAGGATGGTGCTGCCGGGCGAAATGGATGCGCCGTTTCTGCGTTTCTACGCAGAAACGGTCGGCCCCTGCTGGCCGCCCGAGCGTGCACTGATCGACGATGCGTATCGCAGCCTGGCGTTTCCGTTTGCCGAAATCCAGGCGCCTGCCTTTTCCATCGAAGTGGAATGGACGCTGCCGCAGTTGATGGACTATCTCTCCACCTGGTCGGCAGTGAAGCGCTACCAGGCTGAACGCAACCATGATCCGCTGCCTGCGCTGAGGGCCGAACTGCAGGCTGCAAGGGGCGATGCCGAAACTGCACGCAAGCTGCGCTGGCCGCTGTTCCTGAGGGTTGGGCGGCAACCAAGCTAAGCACGCACGGAAAATTTTTCGAACTGCCCCGCCAGCTTTTCACCCGTTTCCTGCAAGAGGCGCTCAAACGCAGCAGGCCGACACAAGACCTGATCCGCACAACCCTGCCTGCGAAAAGCCTGGAGGACATAGTTGCGCACACCCTGCTCCGACAGGTCGTGCGCGATCTCGATCAGATCCGCTTCGCCGAGCAAAGCCGGATGAACCGTGGTGCGGATCTCATGCTCGACGCCCGACTGCATAAGCTTTTGCAATCCTGCACGTGCACGCCCTCCGCTGCCTGCTGCGCCGGAGATGCGCGGGTAATCTGCGAACGGCGCTTTCACGTCCATCCCCACCCAGTCGACCCACGGCAGCAGGGTTGCCAGGCGCGACGGATACATGCCCCCGGTATGCAGACCGATCCTGAATCCGAGCGCGCGCACCTCGCGTATCGCGATCAGCAAATTTTTCTGCAGGGTCGGCTCGCCGCCGGAGAACACCACGCCGTCGAGCAGGCCCTGACGGCGACGCAGGAATGCCATCACCTCTTCCCACGGGATTTCATTTTCGCCGCGCGGGGGAATCAGGTCCGGATTGTGGCAATAGTTGCAGCGCCACGGGCAACCCTGGCAGAACACCACCGCGGCCAGCATGCCGGGCCAGTCGGTAGTGGAAAGCGGCGTCAGGCCGCCGACACGCAATGTCATTTCAAAGTAGGCGCAGCGTCAGAAGTGGCGACTCAGGCGGTCAGCCCATCCGGCACTGGCTTTCGACAAAAAACTTCCGCTCGCGGTGTTCGCTCTGCTTACCCTTGTTGAAGCTGGTGGTGGGGCGGTGGTAGCCCATCACGCGGGTCCACACTTCACAGCGGGTGCGCTCTTCCTCTTTCAATGCAACGGTCTGGATTTGGGTCGAAACAGTCATGTCGTTCATCTCACTCTCCTTGGGGTCAGGCTGCAACAGCGCGCTTGCGGGACAGGGCTTCCTCGTCGCAGGTGGGGCAGAACTCGTGCTCACCGGCGATGTAGCCATGCTTGGGACAAATCGAAAAAGTCGGCGTGATCGTGATGTAGGGCAGGCGGAAACGTTCCAGCGAGCGGCGCACCAGCTTGCGGCACGCCTCCGCTGACGAGATGTGCTCCGACATGTACAAGTGCAGCACGGTGCCGCCGGTGTACTTGCGCTGCAGGTCATCCTGCCGTTCCAGCGCCTCGAAGGCATCGTCGGTGAATCCCACCGGCAGCTGCGACGAATTGGTGTAATACGGCGCATCGTCGGTGCCCGCCTGCAAAATGTTTGCATAGCGCTTGCGGTCTTCCTTGGCGAAGCGATAGGTGGTGCCTTCTGCCGGCGTCGCTTCGAGGTTGTACATATGGCCGGTTTCTTCCTGGAAGGCGGCGATGCGGCCCCGGATGTGGTCGAGCAGGCGTACCGCAAAATCGTGGCCCCAATTAGTGGTGATGTCGTGCTCGTCGTTCGTGAAGTTGCGGATCATTTCGTTGACACCATTCACGCCGATGGTCGAGAAGTGATTGCGCAGCGTGCCGAGATAGCGTTTGGTGTAGGGGAACAGGCCGTTGTCCATCAGCCGCTGGATTTCCTTGCGCTTGATCTCCAGACCGTTCTTCGCCAACTCGAGCAGTGCATCGAGACGGCTCAGCATCGCGGCCTCGTCACCCCGATACTCGTAGCCGAGGCGTGCGCAGTTGACCGTGACCACGCCGACCGAGCCGGTCTGCTCGGCCGAGCCGAACAGGCCGTTGCCACGCTTGAGCAGTTCGCGCAAATCAAGTTGCAGGCGGCAGCACATCGAACGGATGTGGTTTGGTTTCATTTCCGAATTGATGAAGTTCTGGAAATACGGCAGTCCATAGCGCGCGGTCATCGCAAACAGGCGGTCGGCGTTTTCCGACTCCCACGGGAAGTCGGGCGTCATGTTGTAGGTGGGGATCGGGAAGGTGAACACGCGGCCCTTGGCGTCGCCGGTGGTCATCACCTCGATGTAGGCACGGTTGATCATGTCCATCTCGACCTGCAGCTCGCCGTAGGTAAACGGCATTTCCTTGCCGGCGATCACCGGCACCTGCTCGCGCAGATCCTCGGGACAGGTCCAGTCGAAGGTCAGGTTGGTGAACGGCGTCTGCGTGCCCCAGCGCGACGGCACGTTGAGGTTGTAGATCAGTTCCTGGATGCACTGCTTGACGCTTTCGTAGCTCATCACGTCGTTGCGGATGAACGGTGCCATGTAAGTGTCGAACGAGGAGAAGGCCTGCGCACCGGCCCACTCGTTCTGCAGCGTGCCGAGGAAGTTGACGATCTGGCCGACCGCGCTCGACATGTGTTTGGGCGGCCCCGCTTCGACCTTGCCCGGCACGCCGTTCAAACCTTCGTGCAGCAGGGTGCGCAGCGACCAGCCGGCACAATAGCCCGCCAGCATGTCGAGATCGTGGACGTGGAGCGAACCGTCGCGGTGCGCTTCACCGAGTTCGGGCGAGTACACGTGGTTGAGCCAGTAATTGGCGACCACCTTGCCGGAAACATTGAGGATCAGCCCGCCCAGCGAGTAGCCCTGGTTGGCGTTGGCGTTGACCCGCCAGTCCTGGCGCGACAGGTATTCGTTGATCGACGCTTCCACGTCCACCACAGTCTTGCGGTCTTCGCGCAGCTTCTTGTGGGTCTCGCGATAGACGATGTAGGAACGTGCGGTTTGCAGGTGGTTGGCGGCGATCAGGCTTTGCTCGACCACGTCCTGGATGCGCTCGATATCCGGCGGCGTAGCGTGGAAACGGTGGATCAGCACCTTCAACACCTGGGCGGTCAGCAGATCCGCTTCGGCCTCGCCAAATTCGCCGGTCGCCTGGCCTGCGCGCAACAAGGCCGAACGAATCTTCGACGCATCGAACCCCACCCGCCGCCCGTCACGCTTGACCACCTCGCGTAGCGCCATCGCCACCACCGCATCCGCATTTCCCATCGCCACCTCCTCGATTGTCAATATTTTGTGTTTGCCGCCAGATCAAGATACAACATGTTGATAAAAGATCAAGGTGAATTTCAGGTTAGCTTATCTTGATATGCTTTATTTCCAGCAAAGACGGGGCAAGCCGATCCAAACGATTCTGGAATTTCTGGGCAGCGACCATCGTGCCTGCGACGCCTTGCTCGCTTCCGCCGAAGAAGCAGTGGCCCAACAGGACTGGAAGGCGGCAACATCCCTGTTCGATCGCTTTCAGGCGGCGAGGGCGCATCATTTCGCGATGGAAGAAGCGGTGCTGTTTCCCGCTTTCGAGGCGCGCACCGGCCAGAGCGGCGGGCCCACGCAGGTCATGCGCATGGAGCACGAGCAGATGCGCGGCCTCATCCGAGACATGGCGCGCGACCTGGAACCACCGGAGCCGATGGAAAAGGTCCTGCAGGCGCTGGCGTTGCTGCGCCCCGGTTAGTCGATGCGGACGCTGCTGCACCGCGAGCCGTTTCCGCTGTATCCGATCCTTGCCGACAAGGGGTTCGCACGACACGCAGATGGAAGCCAACGGCAGCTACGTCATTCTGATTCAACAGGCCGGATAGCTCGCTGCATGTAATGAGCCCCAGGCCGGTCTTGCTTCCGGGCAGCGCCGCCGTTTTAGCTGCCGCTGTGATTTTCCTCACCTCCCCGTTGTTCCTGCTTGCTTCGGCCGGGCTGGGCGCGCAACGACGCCTATCCTTTACCGCTGGGCGTGCTGTTCCTCGGCGGTTTTGCGGTCAGCGGCATGCGGCATGCTCTACAAGATCGTGTCTTTCCTCGCCTGGTTTCCTCTGCAGGCACAGTTGCAGTCGCGCGCGGGCAGCGTTCCCCACCATGAAGGACATGATTGGGGAACGTTGGATACGCTGGCGGTTTCGCCCGCTTGTATATGGCGATTGTGCTGCTTGTTGCCGCCATTTTTCATCCCCCGGCTCTGGCCCTTCCCGCAAGATTCACGATGAGACTTTCAGAACTATAGCTATGGATCAGACTGCTCTCCGCTTCACGTCGATTTGCTCGCGCAGGGGGACGATTGACTTGATTCGGAGGTGCCCCTGCGGCCACAATCTGGGATGGGTGAGAGCGCTGCAGAGAAAACGGCCGCTCAATCCGTCGAAACAAAACAAAGGATCAGCATGAAACGCGTGGACGACTTCCGCCTGAACTTCGGCAAGCAGGAATTGGTGCCGATCATCATCGGCGGCATGGGGGTGGACATCTCGTCCGCCGAACTGGCGCTCGAAGTGGCGCGCCTCGGCGGCATCGGCCACATCTCGGATGCCATGGTGCAGACAGTGTCCGACCACCGCTTTGACACCAAATTCGTCAGTCAGAAACTCAAGCAGTACAAGGCCAACGTTGCCAGCAGCGACAAATCCAATGTGCACTTCAACCTGGGGGTACTGGAAGAGGCCACGCGTAACCATGTTGGCCGAACCATGGAAGCCAAGCGCGGCTCTGGCCTGATATTCATCAACTGCATGGAAAAGCTCACCATGAACGCACCGCGCGACACCTTGCGCGTGCGCCTGTCCGCCGCGCTTGATGCGGGCATCGACGGTATCACCCTCTCCGCAGGCCTCCACCTGGGTTCGTTCGCGCTAATCGAAGACCACCCGCGTTTCCGCGACGCCAAGCTCGGCATCATCGTGTCCTCTGCTCGTGCGTTGGCAATGTTCCTGCGCAAGAACGCCCGCTTGCAGCGTCTACCCGACTACGTCGTGGTCGAGGGGCCGCTGGCAGGCGGCCACCTCGGATTCGGCATGGACTGGGCGGAATACGACCTGCACACCATCATTGCCGAAGTGCTGGCGTTCCTGAAAACCGAACAGCTCGATATCCCGGTGATCGCCGCAGGCGGCATATTCACCGGCAGCGATGCAACCGCCTTCCTCGAGCAGGGCGCGGCGGCCGTGCAGGTAGCCACCCGCTTCACCGTCACGCGCGAATGCGGCCTGCCAGACAAGATTAAACAAGAGTATTTCAAGGCCAGCGAGGACGACATCGAGGTCAACACCATCTCGCCGACCGGCTATCCCATGCGCATGCTCAAAGGCAGCCCGGGCATTGGCGCCGGCATCCGCCCCAACTGCGAGGCCTACGGCTACCTGCTCGATGCCAAGGGCAACTGCGCCTACATCGATGCCTACAACCGCGAAGTGGCACTGCACCCAGGCGCGAAGAAAGTGTCAGTCAAGGACAAGACCTGCCTGTGCACCCACATGCGCAACTTTGATATCTGGACCTGCGGCCAGACCACCCCCCGCCTCAAGGACACCACCCGCCAGCTGCCGGACGGCAGCTACCAGTTGCTCAGCGCCGAGCAGGTGTTTCACGACTACCAGTTCAGCGTCGACCAGAAAATCGCCCTGCCGGACTGAACCTTTCCGCCCTGCTCCGTACGACGGGGACGCTACGGACGCGTTCCGCTTGGAGGAATCGGGGGTTCAGGCGTCGCCCGGATCCTGAACTGGATATGATCGCTCGTGCCCACGATCTGCCCGTGGGTGATGTTGTAGGCACCGATCCGCACCGGGTAGTAGTAATCCTGCGGCACGCTGACGGTGACAGGTGTCGTTGCGCCCGCCACCTCGACCGAAAACACATGCTCGCCCGGCGCCACGACAACCGTCAGGCCGTGCCGGGGCGGACTCAGCTACTTCCACTTCTGCGTCGACCCCTCGAAGATGCGCTGCCCGTCGACGATGCGGAACACCTGCGCACCCACATGGAATTCGCTATACGCCGGATCGTCGGCGGGAATGTAGAACGCCACATAGCCCTTCGGGCCCTCGACGAACGGCTCTGGTTCGCGCGGTGCATCACAGCCGACAAGGGTTGCGCCCGCCACCAGCAGGGCGGCTGTGATGTGCAGACACGGTTTCAATTCGGTCCCCTTTTTCTGATTGCATGGCGGGCGACCGGCTGAACGGAATACGCAGCCACGCCATGATTCAGGCGGAGCTTACACTGCCATCCAGTGCCGCGCCGAGCGGACCAGCGGCGCTGGGCAGGGCGCTAAGCATGGTCTCAGGATCGAGCGCGTCGAGCAGATTTTTGACGATGTGCCCGAGTTCGGTTCGCTTTCGATAACCAGGCGACGGCTGAGGAAGAGCAGCGGTTGATGGATTCAGCTTGACGGTGCCGCCGCATCGCGCACGGCATCCGCCCAGTTGCTGGGGGTTTCGTACAGACGCACGCGCTCCAGCCGCAACTGAGTGCCATAGGTGTCGAGATAGGCGGCATCGAGGATGCGAAAGGCTTCGGCGGCCAGGTTTTCGGCGGTGGGCACCATCGGCAGCACGACGGTCTTGTGCTCGGGCAAGGTAGCGAGAAACGCGACCACGGCGCGGTCTTCCCGGTACACCAGGAAGGCGTGATCCCAGTGTTTGACGAGCACGCTGTTGGCGATGGTTTTCACGTCGGAAAAGTCCTTCACCATGCCCTGCCCGGCCGCGCCTTCGGTGTCGTTGATCTTGCCAGACAGGGTAATTTCGATGGCGTAGCGATGGCCATGCAGGTGCCGGCACTGGCTGGCATGATGGGGGATGCGATGACCGGCGTCGAATTCGAGTCGGCGGGTAATCAACATGTCAGGCGCGCCTCAAGCATGGTGCGGTCAAAAGTGTGGACCCGGTCCGTCAGCGAGGCCATGCGCACGCCCCTCCATGAAAGCGCGCATTATAACCATCAGAAGACAACCCCATCCTGTTGTTTTCTTATGCCACGGGATGCGACCCCATTCGCCGGGGTTCACCCGCCCTGCTTAAACGCCTACAATGATGGGTTCACTGGTCGCCCCTGATTCCCATGTTCACCGGCATTATTCAATCTATCGGCCGCATCCACGAGTTCGAGGCACGCGGCGGCGACGCGCGCATGGTCATCAACGGCGGCGGCCTGGACTTTTCCGACGTCGCGCTGGGCGACAGCATTGCGGTCAACGGCGTCTGCCTCACCGCGGTGGCGCTCACGACTGACAGTTTCACCGTCGACGTCTCGGCCGAAACCCTGCGCGTCACCGAGGGCTTCACGCCCGGCGCCGAAGTCAACCTGGAAAAGGCGCTGCGCCTGGCAGACCGACTCGGCGGCCACCTCGTTTCGGGGCATGTCGATGGCGTGGGCACGGTGCACCGCTTCGCCCCGGTGGGCGAATCGCATTTGCTGGAAATCGACGCGCCGGGTGGACTCGCCCGCTACATCATCCGCAAGGGCTCGATCACGGTGAATGGCGTGTCGCTGACGGTCAACCATGTGGACGGCGCACGATTTGCCCTGAACCTCATCCCGCACACGCTGGAAATGACGACGCTCCGGCACCTGCGAGCCGGCAGCCGCGTCAATCTGGAAGTCGACATGATCGCGCGCTATGTCGAACGCATGGCTTTTTTCACAAACACCACGGATAAAGACTGATGAGCCTCGCCTCCACCCTTGAAATCATCGAAGAACTGAAGGCCGGCCGCATGGTCGTGCTGGTCGATGAGGAAGACCGCGAAAACGAGGGCGATCTGGTGATGGCCGCCGATCACGTCACCCCGGAAGCGATCAACTTCATGGCCAGGTATGGGCGCGGGCTGATCTGCCTAACGCTGACCGACGAACGCTGCCGCCAGCTCGGCCTGAAACAGATGGTGGGCGACAACCAGACGCCGCATGGCACCGCCTTCACCGTATCGATCGAGGCTGCCACGGGCGTCACCACAGGCATTTCGGCAGCAGACCGCGCAGTCACCATCCAGGCGGCGATGAAGCACGACGCGACGCCTGCCGACATCATCCAGCCCGGCCATATTTTCCCGCTGCGGGCGCAACCCGGCGGCGTGCTGGTGCGCGCAGGCCACACCGAAGCCGGCTGCGACCTGGCCGGACTCACGGGACTGCAGCCCGCCTCGGTGATCTGCGAGATCCTCAAGGACGACGGCACCATGGCGCGCCTGCCGGACCTGATTCCGTTTGCGCAGGAACACCGCCTGAAAATCGGCGCCATCGCTGACCTGATTCATTACCGCAACCAGACCGAAAGCCTGGTCGAGCGTGCCGCCGACCGTCTGATCCAGACCGTGTATGGCGCTTTTCGCCTGATTGCCTATCGTGACAAGTGCGCCAAGGAAACGCATCTTGCGCTGGTCAAGGGCGAAATCCATGCCGACCAGGAAACCCTGGTGCGCGTGCATGAGCCGCTGTCGGTGATGGACTTTCTGGACGTCACTGGCACCGGCCACACTTGGCCGATCTTGGGTGCGATGGAGCGCATTGCCGAATCGCAATCCGGCGTGATCGTGCTGTTGCACCGTCCGGAAACTGCCGATGCCCTGCTTGCCCGCATCGACCCGGCACCCGTTTCCAACCGCAAGGTCGATCTGCGCGATTACGGTATTGGCGCGCAAATCCTGCGCGACCTCGGCGTCGGCAAGATGAAATTGCTGGCCAGCCCGCGCAAGATGCCCGCCATGGACGGCTTCGGGCTGGAAGTCACCGGCTATGCTGAAAAAGCCTAACCCTTAGGATCAAGAGAGGTACACATCATGGGAACCAGCAGCAACATTTCCGAACTCGACCCCATCTATCAGGGCGCAGGACTCAAAATCGGTATCGTCATGAGCCGCTTCAACAAGGACATCTGCGAAGGCCTGCTGTCGTCCTGCGAAACCGAACTGGCCCGTCTCGGCGTGGCCAATGACGACGTGCTGCTGGTCGACGTGCCTGGCGCGCTGGAACATCCGCTGGTGCTGCAGAAAATGGCGCAATCCGGCAAGTTCGACGCGCTGATCGCCATCGGCGCGGTGGTGCGTGGCGACACCTATCATTTTGAGGTGGTGTCGAACGAGTCCTCGCGCGGCATTCTCGACGTGCAGCTCGAAACCGGCGTGCCGATTGCCAATACCATTCTGACCGTGGACACCGAAGAACAGGCGCACGTCCGCATGGCCGAAAAAGGCCGCGAAGCCGCGCGTGTGGCCGTGGAAATGGCCAACCTGCTGAAACGTCTTTGAGATGGCGGGCTCCCGTAAAGTCGCTCGCGAATTCACGCTGCAGGGCGTCTATGCCTGGCTGGTGGGCGGCGCCGACGTCACCCTGATCGCTGCCAACCTCAAGGAGGACGAGCAGTTCAAGCGCGTCGACGAAGCCTACTTCCGCACCCTGCTCTACGGCGTGCTAAAAGAGGAAGACATGCTCAGTTCGCGGATCGCGCCTTGCCTCGATCGCCCAGTGGCCGAACTGTCACCCATCGAACGCGGCATCCTGCTGATCGGCGCCTACGAATTGCTGCACTGCCCCGATGTGCCTTTGCGCGTAGCCATCAACGAGGGCGTTGAACTCGCCAAGCGATTTGGCGGCACCGACGGCCACAAGTACATCAATGGCGTGCTCGACAAACTGGCGAAGGAAGTGCGCACAGTGGAAATCGGCCACGCGCAGACGAAAGGCGTAAGCAGCGAGTCCTGATGAGTGGGCGGTCACCGCTCGCCATTCGCCGCTTTCTCGTCGCCCCATGGAATTCGATCTCATTGCCAAGCACTTCACCCGCGCCACGCCCGGCGCGGTGCTGGGCGTGGGCGATGACTGCGCGCTGCTGGCGCCCACGCCCGGCATGCAGCTTGCGGTCACCTCGGACATGCTGCTCGAAGGCCGTCACTTTTCGCCTCAGGACAGCCCCGCCGGAATCGGCCACAAGTCACTTGCGGTCAACCTGTCCGACCTTGCCGCGATGGGCGCGACCCCGCGCTGGGCCACCCTGTCGATTGCCCTGCCTGCCGCGGACGACGCCTGGCTCACGGCCTTTGCACGCGGTTTTTTCCGCATGGCCGACCAGCATGGGGTCGAGCTTGTTGGCGGCGACACCACGCGCGGCGCGCTGACGATCAGCCTCACGGTCATCGGCGAGGTGCCGCCGGGACAGGCGCTGCGCCGCGACGGCGCCCAGGCGGGCGACGACGTCTGGGTCTCCGGCGTGCTCGGATCGGCGGCCCTCGCGCTGGCCTATCGTCAAGGCCGGGTGTTCATGGAGCAGATCGATGCCGCGCCCGTGCTGCCTGCGCTGTATTTGCCCACCCCGCGCGTTGAACTCGGCATCGCGCTGCGCGGCCTCGCCAGCAGCGCCATCGACCTGTCGGACGGACTGCTGGGCGATCTTGGCCACATCCTCGAGCGCTCGCATGTGGGCGCCACGCTCGATTTCTCTGCCATTCCAACCCTGCCTGTCGTGCAGAAATACGGGCAGGATGCCTCGGTGCGCGAGTGCATCCTGGCGGGAGGTGACGACTACGAACTCTGCTTCACCGCGCCGGCAGGCAAGCGCGATGGCGTGCGGGCGGCAGCGGAATCCGCAGGCGTGGCCGTGACCCGCATCGGCCGCATCACCGCCGAGCCCGGGCTGGCCGTCCTCGATACTGATGGCCGCCCCCTGTCCATCACACACACCGGGTATGACCACTTTGCTGCCTGACATCAAATTTCTGCTAGCCCACCCCGCGCACCTGATTGCATTCGGGTTCGGTAGCGGCCTCGCGCGCAAGGCGCCCGGCACCGTGGGCACCCTGCTGGGCCTGCCCCTATTCTGGCTGGTCGTTGCTGTCGCGCCCGACCTGCCGAACCAGATCATTCTGCTGATCGCCGCCTTTTTGCTGGGGGTCTGGGCCTGCGGCCGCACCGGACACGCCCTCGGTGTCGCCGATCACGGCGGCATGGTGTGGGATGAAATTGTCGCGTTTGCGCTGGTGCTGCTGTTTACGCCAGCTGGCTGGGGATGGCTGGCGCTCGCGTTCGTGCTGTTCCGTCTATTCGATATTCTCAAACCGTGGCCGATCAGGCTCGCCGACGCCCATCTGAAAAGCGGCTTCGGCGTCATGTTCGACGATCTACTGGCGGCAGGCTTTGCCATCGCCGCAATCAAGGGACTGCAATGGCTCGTGTAAACGACGAAGAGCTTCAACAACTCGCCAGCGAACTCGGCGAGCGGCTGCGCGCGCGCGGCTGGATGCTGACCACCGCCGAATCCTGCACCGGCGGCTGGGTAGGGCAGCTGGTCACGGCGCTGCCCGGCAGTTCGAGCTGGTACGAACGCGGCTTCATCACCTATGCCAACGCCGCCAAGATCGAAATGCTCGGCGTGCCCGCCGACACCCTCGACACCTACGGTGCGGTCTCGGAAGAAACCGCCAGTGCCATGGCTGCCGGCGCACTTGCCCACAGCCACGCACAAGCCGCACTCGCCATCTCCGGCATCGCAGGGCCCGGCGGCGGCACCCCGCAAAAGCCGGTCGGCCTGGTCTGCTACGGCTGGGCATTGACGGATGGCACACACCTGTCGTCCACCTGCCGCCTCGGCGGCGACCGCGATGAAATCCGCTCGCGTGCAGTGGCCGCGGCTTTGCGCGGCTTGATCGAATTGCTCGCTTAGGGCCTGTTTCCCCTCACACCTAGTAAAACGCCCACGCCGCAAACGGTTCGATCTCGTCCCGATTCAACAACATCAGCTGATAAGCGTTCGGGTTCAGCGTGTGATCCGGCGTGGTGTCGACGCTCAGCCGCTGCAGCATATAGCCCAGCAGGGCGCGTCTCACGTCCACTTCGATGACCTCGCCCGTCGCGCCGTAGTCCAGCAGCAGGCTCTCGCGCCTGGGCGCCTCCAGCCCGCTGTGCGGCGCCAACTGCAGGGTCACCGTTTCCACCCAGTCATCGTCGTACTGCATGTTCGACTCGGCCGCCGTGGCCAGACACGCCGCCTCGATGATGCGCGACAGCACGAAATCGCGGAAGTCGCAGGTGTCTTCGCTGTAGGCGCGGACATGCCAGCGACTGCCCGTGTTGACCAGGCTGTGGGGTTCGAGGACGCGTTCCGGCTGCTGTTCGCGCCTGGAAAGCGAACGATAGCTGACACGAAGTTTCCGGCTGCCATGAATCGCACGGGTGATCTGCGCCAGCGTCTGCCAGTCGGGCAGCCGGGCGGGCAATGGCAACGATGCCGTCGGCAGCCCATATATCAAGGTGTCCCCATACGGCCCATTCGCCACGGCCAGGTTGGCCGCGATGATGGGTAGCGCCACGGCGGGCGAGAGATCGGCAAAAACGGGCGAGAAGGCAGGCCCAGGCACGAAGCCGAACACGCTGTGCTGATACACCAGATTGCCCGGCGCCAAATCGCTGTACAGCTTGAGATCCTTGGTGGCCGCCGGGTCGGACTGCCCAAACGCCCGGGCAACATCACTGCGCGTCACGACCCCGGTGTACCAGGCCATGATCTCGATATAGTGCAGGCGCTGCCGGGTCGCCCACTTCACATCCAACTGCATCACGCCTGGACGCATGGCCTTGTCTGGAAACACTTCGTGCTCATTCATCCCCCGCTCCGGGTGGCTGCTTGTCCACAGGGATTATAGGGCGACGCCAGGCAGATACAAACAATCACTTAATATTTTATACGTAGGTGATATATTGTATTGACACTAACAAATATATGCCCTAAATTGCAGTCCATGGCGAGTCCGTTGCTTGCCAGCAGACCATCCGCACAACCACAGGAGAGACAGCATGGCATCCCCCACCGTATTGGCAGAAGACAAAATGAAAGCGCTGAGCGCCGCGCTCAGCCAGATCGAGAAACAGTTCGGCAAGGGCTCGGTCATGCGCATGGGCGACCAGGATGTCGCGCGCGACATTCAGTCCGTCTCCACTGGCTCCCTGGGGCTGGACATTGCGCTCGGCATCGGCGGCCTGCCGCGCGGCCGCGTCGTCGAAATCTACGGTCCGGAATCGTCCGGCAAAACCACGCTGACGCTGCAGGTCATCGCCGAAATGCAGAAAACCGGCGGCACCGCGGCCTTCATCGACGCCGAACACGCGCTCGACCCCTCCTACGCCCGAAAGCTGGGCGTCGACGTCGACAACCTGCTGATCTCACAGCCCGACACCGGCGAACAGGCACTGGAAATCGCCGACATGTTGGTGCGCTCCGGCTCGGTTGATGTCGTCGTGATCGACTCGGTCGCCGCGCTCACCCCCAAGGCCGAAATCGAAGGTGAAATGGGCGACTCGCACATGGGCCTGCAAGCCCGCCTGATGAGCCAGGCGCTGCGCAAACTCACCGCCAACATCAAGCGCACCAACACCCTGGTCATCTTCATCAACCAGATCCGCATGAAAATCGGCGTCATGTTCGGCAGCCCCGAAACCACCACCGGCGGCAACGCGCTCAAGTTCTACGCCTCAGTCCGCCTCGACATCCGCCGCATCGGCGCGATCAAGAAAGGCGACGAAATCATCGGCAACGAAACCAAGGTCAAGGTCGTCAAGAACAAGGTCTCGCCCCCGTTCAAGGAAGCCTTCTTCGACATTTTGTACGGCCAGGGCATCTCGCGCGAAGGCGAAATCATCGAACTCGGCGTCGTCCACAAATTCGTCGACAAATCCGGCGCCTGGTACGCCTACAACGGCGACAAGATCGGCCAGGGGAAGGACAACGCCCGCGAATACCTGAAGGAACATCCCGAAATCGCCGCCGAAATCGAAGCCAAAGTCCGCGCCGCCGTCGGCGTCAACAACCCCACAGCAGCAGCAGCGGCCAAGAGCGAAGCCGATGCCTGACCGCGCCGCCTTGCGTGAGCGCGCCCTGCGCCTGCTCGCGCGGCGCGAACACAGCCGCGCCGAGCTGGCGCGCAAACTTGAGCGCACCGGCGCTGAACACCACGACATCGACCCCCTGCTCGACGCATTCGAAGCAAAAAACTGGCTGTCCGACCAGCGCTTCGCGGAAAGCTACGTCGCCGACCACCGCGCCCGCGCGGGCAGCATCAAGCTCGCCTACGAGCTACGGCAGCGCGGTGTGGACGATTCGGTCATCGAAGCGGTATTGAGCGACAGCCGCGACAGCGAACTCGATCGCGCCCGCGAAGTGTGGCAGAAGAAATTCGGCACCCCGCCTGCAGATGCCGCGGAACAAGCGAAACAAATACGTTTCATGCAAAGCCGTGGCTTTGCCCATGAAATAGTTAAAAAGGCCTTGAGGGAAACGGAATGAGCAGGAAATCGCCCATCTCATGACCGCCCATCTGTTGCATGTAACATTTTTGCGTGTTACGGTGCTACATGTAACGAACAATATGAGGAGATTTTCGATGGCCACCCCTGTTTCTGCACGAGTACAAAAGCGGCGTGATGCGCTACGCATGGCTGGGCTTCGTCCTATTCAAATTTGGGTGCCGGATACGAGGCGGCCAGGCTTTGCGGCCGAGTGCCAACGTCAGTCAAAACTGGCCGCTCAGGCTGATATGGCAGACGAGAAAATGATGGATCTCATGGATGAGGCCTTGTCCGATGTAGATGGCTGGACAGCATGAATCGGGGTGACTTCGTAACCATCGCCATGCAAGGCGATTTTGGTAAACCAAGACCCGCCCTGGTCATCCAGTCCGACCAGTTCAACGAGCACGCAACCGTGACCGTCTTGCTTGTATCGAGCACCTTGGTTGATGCGCCGCTGATTCGTGTAACCGTTCAACCAGACAAGATAAACAACATACAAAAGCCGTCGCAGGTGATGGTGGATAAAGCCATGACCGTGAAGCGGGACAAACTCGGCGAGGCATTTGGTTCGGCCGGTGATGAAGTAATGCTTGAAGTTGGACGTTGCCTCGCAGTGTTTTTAGGTATCGCTAGATAACATTGAACAAGGGGTAGCCTCGATTACATTCCCCTTCCCTAGCCGCCCCACCCCCTTGGACGCCGCCCGCCTCTTTCCCAAGGCCTCGATTTCAGCCCAGAACCGCTCCCCGCCCAGAGAGCATGCATGCAATGGCATCATTGCGTACATGGACACCCCCTTTTTGCCAAGGTTTTTTTGAGTGTTGGCGAGCAGGTAAAGATTGCACCCGTACATTCGGACTTTAGATGCGGCGATGCCGCTGTCCCTGATGGGATATGCTGGTTGGCGCCTCCAACGAGGTCATGCACTTGATGTGCGTCGCAATGAGCGGGCTTTGCCAACCACGGTCCAACCTGTTTTGCCATCACTTCAAAATCACTCCGAGCAATCGGTGGTGTGTGCGCTTCAAACAAACAACAAACAACAAACAATCAAAAAAGCAGGCTCAAGCTTCCAGCCGCCCGGTTCATGCCGACTTCATGCTGACGTAACCGGGCTGGTATGTCCGGCCCTGCGCCAACAGCGCCCAGATGATCCGGGCATTCTTGTTGGCAACTGCGACCGCCGCAATGTTCGGATTGCGGCGCTGGAGCAGCCCGGTCAGCCACGCATCCGCCTGGCCTTCTCCCCGGTCAAGCCTGCGTTGTGCGGCCAGAAGGGCGGAACGCGCGCCGTGAATCAGGAGGGTGCGCAGATAGCTGTCACCGCGTTTGCTGATCCCCAGTAACACCGACTTGCCGCCAGTCGAATGCTGTTTCGGTACCAGCCCGAGCCAGGCAGCGAGTTGTCGGCCATTGCTGAAGTCACGGGCGTTGCCGACTGAGGCCACCATGGCGCTGGCAGTGATCGGGCCGATCCCGGGAATCTCGGCCAGTTTCAGGCTGGCCGGATTGTCGCGATGCCATGCCTTGATCTGGGTTTCCAGTTCGAGCACCTGGCGATGCAGGTCGTTGAAGTGCGTCAGCAGGCGGCTGATGAGATCACGGAACAGGCCGGGCAAGCCGTTGTCGCCGTCTTCCAGGATGTCCGGGATGCGCGGGGCTATCTGACTGATACCCTTAGGAACGATCAAGCCGAACTCGGCCAGCAAGCCCCGAATCTGGTTCGATTGTGCGGTGCGGGCTTTGACCAGCCCCTGGCGGACGCGATGCAAGGACAGGAGCGTCTGCTGCTCTACGGTTTTGATCGGGACAAAACGCATGTTTGGGCGGGCGACGGCTTCGCAGATCGCCTCGGCATCAGCCATGTCGTTCTTGTTGGTCTTGACGTAGGGTTTGACGAACTGCGGCGCCATCAGCTTGACGGTATGGCCCAGCTTTGCCAACTCGCGCGCCCAGTGGTGGGCACTGCCGCAGGCTTCCATGCCGATTAGGCAAGGCGGAAGGTTGACGAAGAATTCTTTCATCTGGCTTCGCTTCAACTGTTTTTTGAGGACGGCATGGCCGCGCTTATCTACGCCGTGAATTTGGAATACGTTTTTAGCCAGGTCAATGCCAACTGTTGTAATCTCCATTTCGGATGCCCCTTTCCGTTCAGTGGTTGTAGAACCTCCACTTTGGCACATCGATGCCGCAGGTTGGGGGCGTCCATCCCATTGAGGATGATGATTGAAAAACTGTGCCAGGCTCACCGCTGAGGAGATCAAGGAGATCAAGGGTCAGCCCTTGTCTTTTGCCTTCCTGGCCTCCCATCCTCGCACTATGCGGCTTACTCTGGAGACCGACAGGCCAATCTCTTTTGCTATCACGCTCATGCTGTACCCACCGACAACATGTGCCAGTGCGATGGCATCATTGCGAGGATGATGATTGAAAAACTGTGCCAGGCTCACCGGTGGAGACCTACGCTGAATGCTTGGCACATCGGACGCCGCGGCCTGTTCCGGTGCCAACAGTGCCTGCATCCGCGTCATGAACGATTCGTCACCCAGATATATTTGCCCCCTGAGCGCCTCGTCCCACAGACGCACATCCTTGCCTTGCGCCACCAGCGCAGCATAACGGCTCGCTGCCAACGCACTGTCACGTCCAGACACCGCATCGTATCCCAGCAGATAGCCATGCACCGCCGATGTGTCCAGCCAAGGCAGCCCTGCCACCAGCCCCGTATGCACTTGATAACTGCTCCAGGGCCATCGTGCCGGATCAGCCACCATCGCCGCACGCACCGGGTTCAGGTCTACATATCGGCACACCTCCAGCAAATATGCATCACGATCAACCAGAATCGCTTTGAATCGGCCTTGAAACAAATGCCCAACTTTGGCATGGCGACGATTGTAAGCTTGGGTATAGACCCCGTTGACCAGATGCATCAGCGCCGACAGATTAGGTTGGCGCGTATGCAGCACCAGGTGATAGTGATTGTCCATCAGGCAAAAGGCCAACGCGCAAGCGTCAAAACGCTTGAGAGCCAGCGCAACGACATCGACAAACGCCTGACGGTCAACGTCATCGTCAAAAATAAGTTCGCGCCTGTCACCACGCGAGGTGACGTGATACACCGCACCGGGAAACTCAATCCGTAAAGGCCTGGTCATGAAGGAATGCTAGTAGGCGGTTTGGCAAAAGGCAAGGCCTGACCCTGCCCTGTATTCCTGTATTCCACGGCTGGCCTGATGGCTTGCCCATATGCAGTCACGCACATACAATGCCTGCACGTGACTGCATTCAAAGGAGTGGAATGATGGCCAATCTAAGCATCCGCAAACTGGACGACGACACAATCGCGCGTCTGCGCATCCGCGCTGCCTATCACCAGGTATCGATGGAAGAAGAAGCCCGGCGCATCCTTCGGCAGGCGGTCACCCCATCCAAACGGCTGGGTGACCTTTCCATTCAGTTCTTTGGGGCCGAATCCGGGGTTGAATTGGAACTCCCGCAACATGCGCTACACGACCCGCTGAGTTTCGCCAGATGATCGTCGTCGATACCAATGTGATTTCTGAAGTGATGCGCCCGCAGCCTTCGCCGGCTGTTCTTGATTGGCTGAATACCCAGGATAGCAATCTGCTATTCATCACCACGGTTACACTGGCCGAAATCAGATACGGCCTGCGCGTTTTGCCAGTCGGCCTGCGCCGTCAGCAATTGAAAACCCGGTTTGAACAATTCATAGCACAGGCATTTGAAGA
>JAWOJD010000100.1:0-15210 GCA_046484355.1 Thiobacillus sp. | reverse complement strand
GAGGCGTATTCGACGATGTTGTCCGAAGGTCGGTTAACAACGGACAGATACTACCTCGTAGGGCACACGATCGATCTCGAGAAGTTTCTAGGCGACGATCCTTGGATTCGAGGGCAACGGTCCGGAATCGAACACGGCGGCGACCGGTTCCCGCCAGCCGGCCTTGAAGGCTTCCTCGGAAATATATTTCTCGATCTGGCCGATGGTCACCGCACCGAAACCGCCGCCCTGTCCGCTGATGGCGTCGCTGTTAAGCGTGCAGGCGCCCTCGCACAGGCGATCCTGCGGGCAGACGCGACCGCACACTTCGGGCAGCGAATTGGTCTGGTGCGACAGCTCGGCGGCTTCAAACAAGCGGCCCTCGGTCACCAGCTTGAGCCAGTTGGGAATGTAGTTGTGCACCGGGCACTTCCACTCGCAATACGGGTTGCCACAGCCGAGACAGCGGTCGGCCTGCTCCTGCGCATGCGAGGTGTCCATCGGCGCGTAGATTTCGCGGAACTCGTGCTTGCGCACGTCCGCCTCGGTCTTCTCGCCGTCGCGCCGTGCCTGATTCAAAAACTGGAATACGTCACCCATCGTTATGCTTCCAATACTTCACGTGTCTGGCCGGGGATGTCCTCGACCAGGTCTTCAATCGAAATCCGCTTGGGCTTGACCAGCCAGACCTTGGCCAGCGTGGCGTCGAAGTCGGCCAGCAGCGTCTTGGCGAGCGCACTGCCAGTCAGCGCCAGATGGCGTTCGACCTGTGCCTTGAGGAATTCCCGGAACGGCTCGGTTTCGTCGCTGGTGATGCGCAACAACTCGACCATTTCCTTGTTGGTCTTCGACATGAAATCGCCCGACTCGTCGACCACGAAGGCCATGCCGCCGCTCATGCCGGCGCCGAAGTTGAGGCCGGTGTCGCTCAGCACAATGACCACACCTCCGGTCATGTATTCGCAGCCGTGGTCGCCGACGCCTTCCACCACCGCCAGCGCGCCGGAGTTGCGTACGCCGAAGCGCTCGCCACCGATGCCGGCCGCGTAGAGTTCGCCGCCGGTGGCGCCGTACAGACAGGTGTTGCCGATCAGGGTGTTGCGGTGCGCCTCGAAGGTGGCGACGCGCGGCGGGTAGATCACCAGCCGGCCGCCGCCCATGCCCTTGCCGACGTAGTCATTGGCATCGCCTTCCAGCGTCAGCGTCAGGCCCTTGTGGTTCCACACGCCGAAGCTCTGGCCGGCAGAGCCGGTCAGGTTGATGCGGATGGTGTCGTCCGGCAGACCCTGGCCGCCGTGGGCCTTGGCAATCTCACCCGACAGGCGCGCGCCGATCGAGCGGTTGATGTTGCGCACTTCATAGGTCAGCTTGGTCGGTGTGCCGGCCTTGATTGCAGCCAGTGCATTGGCCACCATTTGCTCGGCCAGCTCGCCCTTGTCGAACGAAGGATTGCGGTCCTGCTGGGCAAAACGCGGCGCGTCGGCGGGAATGTCGCCCTGCGACAGCAATACATCGAGCTTGAGACGGCCCTGACGCGGCGTTTCGCCCGCCGAAATGTCGAGCAGGTCGGTGCGGCCGATCAGGTCGGTCAGTTGGCGAATGCCGAGCGAGGCCATCAGCTCGCGCGTTTCTTCGGCGACAAACTTGAAGTAGTTCACCACCATGTCCGGCAGGCCGATGTAATGGTCGCGGCGCAACTTCTCGTTTTGCGTGGCGATGCCGGTGGCGCAGTTGTTCAAGTGACAGATACGCAAATACTTGCAGCCCAGCGCCACCATCGGCCCGGTGCCGAAGCCGAACGACTCGGCGCCCAGAATCGCCGCCTTGATGACGTCGAGGCCGGTTTTGAGGCCGCCGTCAGTTTGCACCCGCACGCGGCCGCGCAAGCCGTTGGCGCGCAGCACCTGCTGGGCTTCGGACAGACCGAGTTCCCACGGCGTGCCGGCGTACTTCACCGAGGCGAGCGGCGAAGCACCGGTGCCGCCGTCGTAGCCGGAAATGGTGATCAGGTCCGCGTAGGCCTTGGCCACGCCAGCTGCAATCGTGCCGACGCCGGGCTCGGCGACCAGCTTCACCGATACCAGCGCGTCCGGATTGACCTGCTTAAGGTCGAAGATCAGCTGTGCCAGGTCCTCGATCGAATAAATGTCGTGGTGCGGCGGTGGCGAAATCAGCGGCGTGCCGGGCTTGGTGTGGCGCAGCGTGGCGATCATCGGCGACACCTTGTCGCCCGGCAATTGCCCGCCCTCGCCGGGCTTGGCACCCTGCGCGATCTTGATCTGCAGCACTTCGGCGTTGACCAGATACGTCGCCGTCACGCCAAAGCGGCCCGAGGCCACCTGCTTGATCTTGGACGTCTTGATCGTGCCGTAGCGTTTCGGGTCTTCGCCGCCTTCGCCCGAGTTGGAGCGCCCGCCAATGCGGTTCATGCCTTCGGCCAGCGCTTCGTGCGCTTCGGGCGACAAGGCGCCGAGCGACATGCCAGCGGAATCGAAGCGCTTAAGAATGGTTTCCAGCGGCTCGACGTCTTCCAGCGGGATCGGCATGGCCCCGGTTTTCAATTTCATCAGGTCGCGCAGCATCGCCACCGGGCGCGTGTTGACGATCTCGGAATACTTCTTGAATTCGGCGTAGTCGCCCGACTGCACGGCTTTTTGCAGTTGCTGCACCACGTCCGGGTTGTAGGCGTGGAACTCCTCGCCAAAGATGAACTTAAGCAGGCCGCCGACCGACAGCGGACGCAGCGGATTGAACGCGGCCTTGTGCAACAGCTTCTGGTCGGACTCGAAGTCGTCGAAGTGGGCACCGGAAATGCGTGACACCGTGCCCTTCAGGCACAGCGCGACCACGTCCTCGTGAAAGCCCACGCCCTCGAACAGCTGCGCGCCGCGATAGCTCGCCACCAGCGAAATGCCCATTTTGGACAGCACCTTGAACAAGCCCTTGTCCATGCCCTTGCGGAAGTTGGACAGCGCCTTTTCGAGGTTTGGCTTGATCTCGCCGGTTTTGACGAATTCGCCGATCACCTGATAGGCCAGGTAGGGATAGATGGCGGTCGCGCCATAGCCGATCAGGCAGGCGTAGTGATGCGGGTCGCGCACGGTGCCGGTTTCCACCACGATGTTCGCGTTGCAGCGCAGGCCGGCGGCGATCAGCGCGTGGTGCACCGCGCCAGTGGCGAACAGCGCGTGGATCGGCAGGCGGTCCTTCGCAATGTTGCGGTCCGACAGCACGAGCATCACCTTGCCGCTGTTCACCGCCTCGATGGCGCGTGCCGTCAACGCCTGAAGTGCCGCTTCAAGCGTGGTGGCCGCCGGATCGTAGTGCAGGTCGAAGCTGGCGGTGGCGAATGCCGGGTCGTTCAGGTTCATCAGCTTGTCGAACGCATCCTTCGACAGCAGCGGGGTGTGAACTTCCACGCGGTGCGCGTGCGCCGGGGTTTCCTCGAACAGGTTGCGCTCGCGACCGAAGGTGGTATTGAGCGACATCACGATCGCCTCGCGGATCGGGTCGATCGGCGGATTGGTCACCTGCGCGAACTGCTGGCGCAGGTAATCGAAGGGCGAACGCACCTTGCGCGACAGCACCGCCATCGGCGTGTCGTCGCCCATCGAGCCGATCGCCTCGGCGCCGTCCTCGGCCAGCACGCGGATGATCTGGTCGCGCTCCTCGAAGCTGACGTTGAACAGTTTCTGGTGCGTCAGCAGGCTGGCCGCATCCATCACTGGAAGGTTGACGTCCTGATGGATCGGCAGGTCGAGCTTCACCGCGTTGGACTTCAGCCATTCGCGATACGGCTGGCGGCCTTTCAGCTCGTTGTCGATATCCGACGACATTAGCAGGCGACCGGTCTCGAGGTCGGCCGCGATCATCTGGCCGGGCTTGACGCGGCCCTTGCGCTCGACATTGGCCGGGTCGATCTTCCACACGCCCACTTCGGACGCGATGGTCAGGATACGGTCCTTGGTCAGCACCCAGCGCGCCGGGCGCAGGCCGTTGCGGTCGAGCGTGCACGCCGCATAGCGGCCATCCGTCAATACAATCCCGGCGGGGCCGTCCCACGGCTCCATATGCATCGAGTTGTATTCGTAGAACGCGCGGATATCGGGATCCATCGACTCGACGTTCTGCCACGCCGGCGGAATCACCAGGCGCAGCGCGCGGAACAGCCCCGCGCCACCCATCACCAGGCCTTCGACCATATTGTCGAGGCTCATCGAATCGGAGCCCCGGGTGCCGACGATTGGACGGATGTCGTCCATGTTCGGGATCAGCGGCGTCTCGAACTTCTGCTCGCGCGCGCGGCTCCAGTTGCGGTTGCCCTGCACCGTGTTGATCTCGCCGTTGTGCGCCAGATAGCGGAACGGCTGCGCCAGCCGCCACTGCGGCCAGGTATTGGTGGAAAAGCGCTGGTGGAACACCGCCAGGCTCGACGCAAAGCGCGCATCGCCGAGGTCGGGATAAAACACCGGCAGGTTGTCCGGCATCACCAGACCCTTGTAGCTGATCACGCGGCACGACAGCGTCGGCAGGTAGAACACCGGGTCGGTCGGCTCCAGCGCCTTCTCGGCGCGGCGGCGCGCGACATAGAGCTTGCGCTCGAAATCGTCCTCGCTCACGCCGGCAGGGGCGTTGACGAACACCTGCTCGAAATGCGGCAGCGATTCCAAAGCCGATTCGCCGCACACGCTGGCGTTGGTCGGCACCAGGCGGAAACCGGCAACCACGAGCCCCTGAGATTCGAGCTCGGCCTTTAACGTGGCGCGTGCGGAATCCTGCGGGGCCTTGTCGCGCGACAGGAACAGCAGTCCGGCGGCATACAGTTCGCCTAACGCAAAGCCGGCTTCACCCGCCACCTCGCGCAGAAAGGCATCCGGCTTCTTGAACAACAGCCCGCAGCCGTCGCCCGACAGGCCATCCGCCGCAATCGCGCCGCGGTGCGTCATGCACGCCAGCGAGCCAATCGCGTTCTGCACCAGCGTATGGCTGGGCTGATTATCGATCTGCGCAATCAGCCCGAAGCCGCAGCTATCCTGTTCAAAATCGGGCGAGTACAGCGTCCCGTCCAGCCAGCGTTGTCTTTCCATATTCTGTGAGCTCAGGCAACAGCGGCCTGCCCTTGGGCAAGCCGCAAAAATTTAAGCGAAAAGTGCGGCATTTTAATCCCGTCAGCCGCTTGGGGCAATGCGCACCTGCACCAAGTCCCTGCCGTGGCAAGGGTTGAGGGTCGGCTGCGGGCGGATTCGGCGTACGCTGGCGCCATGCGTAACATTCCCACTCCGCCCCCGCAGGTCCGCGACGACCCGCCTGACCCACCCGAAATCGACGTGGTGATCGAAGTGCCGCGCGGCAGCTTTCTCAAGCGGGGCTCCACGGGTCATATCGACTTCGTCTCGCCTTTTCCCTGCCCGTTCAACTACGGTTCGGTGCCGGCGTATCTGGGCCTCGAAGGGGATTTGCTCGACGCGTTGGTCCTCGGCCCGCGACTGGCGTACGGCACCCGCATCCGGGTCAAGGCGTGGGGCGCCGTCACCCTGGCCGACCGCGGCATGGAAGACGACAAGCTGGTCTGCAGCCTCCACCCCCTCACCCCGGCAGAACAAGCCTTCGTGCTGCGGTTTTTTCGGCTCTATGCCAAGTGCAAAGGCGTGCTGAACCTGTTTCGGGGCCAACCGGGTCGCAATGCGTGCGATGGCTGGCGCACCGCCGAGCAGGCCCTTGCGCGCGCCATGCCCCGACAGGATTCGTGGCAAGGACCGCCGATCAAATACTGATAGTCAGCCCTTTCTGGCCGGGTTTTGCATTGGACGGGTTCAACGGTGGTTGATCATCACAGCAAGTTCTCAATCGCCCCCCAGCTCCTGTCTTTCACCATCACGAAGCGGCAGCGACCTTCGGATGGTTCGGCCCATAGTCCGCCGATCAGACGATCATCCTCGGCCGCTGCCCAGCGGTCTGCGCCTTTGCATTCGACGGTGAGAATGGCGCCCGGCATATCACCTGCGGCGGGCAACTGGCACAGGAAATCCGGATAGAAACGCCCATCGGCTTTTTGCATAAAGAAGGAACAGCCTTCGCGCCGAACCAGATTGCGTACCCAGAACTGGATACGCCCTTTCTGCGCCTGCATATCCAGCCAGCACGCGCATTCGAATTCTTCCTTGCTGTCGAAATCGCCCATCCGACCGTAGAAATGCTTGCGGAAATCGAATTGTCCAAACCGGCCATCATAGTCGTGGCTGGGCGCATAGGCTTGCGGGTGAAAATCGAAGGCATACGTGTCGCTGACGGCTACGCGCGAAGCCGCATCGTCGCCGAACAAGGTCTGTTGAAAGGCTTTTCCCACGGCCAGCTTGCGCAGGTCCCGGATGCGCGCCTCGATCAGGTTGCGGATCAGGAACTTCTGCAAGTTGGCGCCAGACAGGGAGAAACCCTCCCGGCGCAGCAACGCGGCCAGCCAGGCGGCGACAAAAGCCTGCTTGCTGGCATGTGTCAGCGAGGGTTCAGGCAAGTTGCGGCACAGCTAGGTTTCATTTTTTTATGGAAAAAAAACAGCTGAGGAAATTGTCTTTCGATGGCGTGGCGATAAGGCTCGGAATAAAAAATGAACGCGAAACCTTAGCACCACTGACCCATGTGCGCCCCGCTTCCCTTCCGTAGCCGGACCGCCCAAACCGGCAGCTTCACCGTCATCGACCCCGAGTCGCGGCAGACCACGCTCGCCTACACTGCGCGCGGCGAACTCGCCAGCCTCAGCGACCCGCTCGGGCAGCAGTCCCTGCTGAGCTACAACCAGGCCGGCGACTTGATCGAAGCGCGCGATCCGCTCGCCAACGTGACCCGCCTGCAAACCGATGGCGCCGGCCGCACGGTCAATGTCCTGTAAGGCATAAAACCGCCAAAAAATAACCATAAACTTGCCGATTATTGGCTTTCAGGCCACCCTGATTTCCGTTTTCGGCGCGGTGAAGGAAGCAATTCCCTGCCGAACGTGCAGAAAAAAACCATAACCCTGCCAATCGGGCATGCCCGAGCGCGCTTAGGTGGTCATGCGGCCTGCAGACCCTGAACAGTCTATCCGATGCGGGGAGCCGGTCACCTACAGGCTATGGGTTGCATATGCCTTACCCTCTAAAGCGCTACTTGCCACCTCTAGCAAATGGCGGTGATGTGTGAAGAGCATCACCTGCCCACCCTCGGAAAACTTCTCCAGCGCCCGGAGAATGTTCGCCGCCCGCTCGTCGTCCGAAGTGATGAGCACATCATCCAGTACCAGCGGCATCTGCGGATGTGAAGCCCGGCGCAGCTCCAGTGCGGCCATACGCAGCGCCAGATAGAGCTGGTCGGCCGTGCCTTCGCTCATTGCCTCAATGCCTATGACAGCGCCATCCGACCTCTCGGCGCGCAGCACCGGCTTTTCTTCGGACTCATCCGCAACCAACCTCGGGTAACGCCCGCCCGTCATGAGGGAGAAATAGGTCGACGCAGAGGCCACCATGGGCGCTTGGGCGCGTTCCCGGAAGCGGTCCAATGCTTTTTGCAGCAGTGCGTGAGCCAGCTTCAAGCGTGCCCAGGGCTGAATGGCTGAGCGGAAGCGGGCTGCTGCCGATTCCATGGCCTCACGTGCCTTTGCGGCTGTGTCCGAAGAATCGATCGCCTCAAGAGCGCGCCGTGTCTGCTCCTCTGCTTGGCGCGCCGCGGCCTGTTCCTGTTCAAGGCGGGTGATTTCTGACCGGCAGTGTTCGCGTTCAGCGTCGATCGCGATTGTGTCCTGATCTGCCAAGCGTTCACGCAATTCATCCTCAGAGCGGGCAGACGCCTGAGCCAGTTGATGCTGTTGGGCTGATAACGTTGCTTGGGCCAGGCGTTTACGAGTGGCACTGTCTTCAAGCTCCGGAAGTAATTCGACAGCCCCCACCTTCGCTGCCGCGCAGAGTCGAGTCAGATTTTCGGTTTGGGCTACCTTTTCGGCGTCGGCTTGTCGCTTCGTGTCTTGTGCGCGGGTACTGTCGCGGGTCAGCGCTATCCTTTGTAGCTCCTGCTCCCGGGATGCGGCCAGACGCCGTTTCAGACGGTCTGCAAAATCATCTGCAATATCCGGTTTCGGTTCACCCAACAGCGCAGCAAGGCCGGCTGCTTGAGTGGAGAAATCCTCAACCACCGCTCCCAGCCGAGACTGCTTCGCTTTTGCCTCACTGAGCGCAGCATACTGTTGGGCAATGGCGTCCATCTCACCCAGACGGGCCTTGACGGTCTCGGGAAGGCTTCCGGCAGGAAGAAATAGCCGCGCATGCCAAGCCTGCAAAGCCGTTTTATGTTCCAACAGCCCTTCCTCGGCCTTGCTGATCAGTGCGCCAACCTTTTCTCGTTCTAAACGCCGCTGTTTGTCCGTTCTGGCGCGTTCGGTGTGCTTCACTTCGGCTTGGGTGACACCTCTTTCCCAACGTTCTGCTTGATTGATGAGGGATGGAAGGGCCGTGTCTTGGGCCACCTGTCCGACGCCTTCCAATACCGATATGAGAGTGGTCACCGCTGCCGTCAACTTGGTCTGCGATTGAGCCCGATCTTCAACCAGCTGAGCTAGGCGATCAGCGTCCTCCAATGCTCCCTTTCGGGCTACTTGCCATTCACGCAATGCGTCCGGCTCCAGAATGGGCAAGTGTGCTTCTGTGAGTTGCTGAGTCCAGTTCCCCAGAATGATCTGGCGCTGGGCATCGCGCTGCGTCAGCTCTTCGGTGATTTCCTGCCGGCGCTGATCCATGGCAGCGATCCGAGCCTCACATTCCTCATGCCCGGCAGCGCGCGCCGCATCGGCGCGCAGCAAATCAGCCTGTCTGTCTGATTCACTTTGGGCAACTTCGAAGGCTTCTGGCAGCGGGCGGGTGGAATCGAAGCCTCGTCCTAGCTCATCTGCATCATGATTGCGTTCCACATAGGCTTGGCGGATCAATACCCAGCCCGTGTCTCGATGCTGACGGGTGAGGCGCAGAGTTTCGGCGGTGACCACCTCTCCCTGTGCGGCGAGTTGTCGTTGGCGTGACCGCTGCTGATCCAGGTCTTCTGCCAACCGTTGGTCTTCGTCTTTTAGCCGGGTCTCTTCCTGATCGAGATTGGCCAACGCCTGGCGGGTGCTGCTGATCTGCGCATCGAGTAAGGGGCGTGCCTCACGCAACGCAGCGGCGGATTCCATTCCCAAGTCCGAGAGGGCTTGGTTTAACTGGCCGTCCTGCTCCCTGATCGCACGGTCCAGGTCAATGATTTGGCGAGAGATGTCACCGAGGCTTTGGGCGTTCCGTAGTGCGACCCCCAGCCTTTCTCTTGCCTCTGGATCTGGCAAAGGTGGGATATCTTCCGGATCGAATGCCATCGCCTCATTCAATTCCTCGACCCGGCTGCGGTGCCCTTGTAGACGTTCGCCCAACACGCTGAGCGCATCGAGGTGGGCATCCAAAGCAACACGGTCTGCCGCAGAAGGTACAGCACCAACCACTGCATCCAGTCCAAGGTCCGGGGCGATGCGCACTGTACTGGCGGCCAGCTCGGTTCCGATTTGTTCGACCAATGCCAGCTGTTGTCGGGTTTCGATACGGCTACGCGCTGCTGTTTCCAGATTGGCAACCAGCCGCTCGATTGCGTCGGCGTGCTCCAGCAAGGGCTTTTCGATTGCAAGGGCGGCCAGTGCGTCGGTACAGCGAGCTAGTTCAAGACGCGCACCCTCCAAATCCTGTTCGGCGCGGCGTAGGGCCTGCTCTGCAGCAAGGCGATCTTCGCGAGCGGTTTCTGGGAGGTCGGGCACATCAGCAAGGGATTGGAGTTCGGAGAGCGCCCGGTCATGCTCCCTAAGCAAGGGGGCGACCGTACGTAACTCGGTTAGCTCGTTTTCTCGCCGGCGTAGGGTTTCTAATGCCTGGTCGACCTCCGACAGAGCATCCCTCGCCTGCTCATGGGCACGATTTAGGGCTTGCCAGTCTGCGGGACGGGTTAGCGCTTGCTTCCACAAGCTGCGCTGATCATCGAGCTGACGGCGCGCTTCATTGACGATGGCACTTTGGGCGCGGCCATGGGGGTTGTAAAAGCTCTTTGCATCCGATTCCAAGCCGGCCAAGATGGCAGCAATGCCCCGTGTGCCCGCGCTGGCTTCGAACAGCGTAGAGCCCAGTTCTCCCTCGCCCTTCAATAGCAGATCGCCTCCAGCACGGAGACGAACATGGTTCAGACCAAACATCGCCTCGAACTCTTCCCGCTCCAGTCCACCGGTGAGGGCCTGCTCTATCTCCCGTCCAGCTTCAGGCTGGCTGGCTGGTTGTCCGGTGGCGGCATCAAAGCGGGAGAGCGTCGAACCGCGCCCCTTGCGGCGCACTAGGCCTATAGGGTTGCCCTGGCCTTGGTCATCCAAGAACACCCCTGCAACCCGAAGTTGGCTGGTCGGATGCACGAAATCGTCTGGACTGCGGAGCGGTATGCCGAAGCGCAGGTCCATCATCGCTCGCAGGGCTGAAGACTTACCAGCCTCGTTCGGCCCGTAAATCAGATGAAAATTAGCCGCGGGATGAATGCCATTTCCCGTGAAAACGAGTTCAGTATCAGTGAAGGGACCAAAGGCCTGGAGGAGCAGACGGGCAAGCTTCATGCATTCTCTCCCGCAGCCAGACGCGCCAGCACCGTTGCCTCAGCATCTCTGAGCAGCTTCAGTAGCTCTGAGGTCTCACTCAAGCGTGGCACATCGCCTGCCGCCACTTCCTGAGGCAAGGCATTCAGTAAGCTTCCCAGTTCATCCTGAGCCAGGGTTTTCAGAGACAGCTCGTCATCACTGATAACGTCTACCAGCCGGATCAGCTCGCCAACAGCATCTTGCCGCTGGGCGGCCTGTGTCCGATCCAATGGGGTGGTCAGATCAAGGCGTACCTGCTCGATCCAAATCTCGGCATCACTCACATCCTGGGCGGCGCCACGGATCGCTGCATCCAAGGTCCCGGGCTGATTGGCTTCTATGCCATGCAGGTGGGTGGAGCCGTTCAACGTTACCCTTAGGGCATGCAGCCTGTCGCTGGCACCCAGCAGCAATGGGGTGATGGCAGAGTGAAAAGCCTCACCCAGGGTTTCGAGCTGGTCGATGCCTTCCAACTCCACTTCAACCTGACGCCAGCGCACCACATCTAGGGGGATGAACTCAGTCTCAATCCGGCCTGCTTCTACGCTCACCAGCATGCAGCCCTTCGGGCCGGTTTCGTTGGCATGGCGACCCTGCAGATTGCCTGGAAAGACAATGTGTGGGCTTTCCGAAACCACCTCGCGGGCATGGATGTGCCCCAACGCCCAGTAGTCGTAGCCCTTGGCCGTTAGCGTGGCAACATCGGTGGGTGCGTAGGTGTCATGGCCTGGACGACCACTGAGGCTGGTATGCAGCATGCCGATGTTGAAGCATCCGGGAATCGGCGACGGGTAGGTGGGCACCAGGTCATCGTCCTCGGCCCTTTCACGGAAGCTTCGCCCGTGGATCGCCACCGACAATTCATCCAGGTGCACGGTCTGAGCGGTACGGCTGGAGAAGACCGTTACGTTAGGCGGCAAAGACAGCTGGCGTGAAATTACTCCCAGGGCATCGTGATTGCCATGGACGATGAATACCCGAATATCCGCCCGATTCAGGCGAACCAACTGCTCTCGGAAGAACAAACCGGTACGGAAGTCCTGCCAGTCGCGATCGTAGATGTCACCAGCAAGGAGGACGAAATCGACCCGTTCGGATAACGCCTTGTCGATCATTCGCTCAAACGCGCTGCGTGTCGCAGTACGCAGGCGCTCTACAGGTGCTCCGTCATATCGGTCTAGGCCCCGTAAGGGGCTGTCGATGTGGAGGTCAGCGGCGTGGAGGAAGCGCATGGGAAGGCCTTCTTATTGGAATTAAAGAGACTTCGGTTTGTTTTTCCGGAAGATGCGTAATTAAAAAAACCAGTTTCGGATAGCTTTTTCGAGAGCAAAATGAAGAAAGCTTTTTTCGTGGTGGGTTTTGGATTGCTGCCGCTGGTAGTGGAGATCAGCCGCAACCCTTTATCGCTGACGCTCGAGCCAAGGCCAACAGTGAGAGAATACGCCATCTGCACAAGCGGGGGGTCTCCCGGTGATCGGGCGGATGTCCGGCTTCGGCGCCATCACGCCGGATGACAAGCGGACAAGATAATTTTTGAAGAGGGGGAGCTTAAATCTTGAGAAGACTGGCAGTTACCGTAGGTTTCTGTTTGGCCGGGTGCAGTTCGCTTTTGCCGCGTAGCGATGCCGTTGTCGAGGGACCGTGGAAGAGTTTTGAAGAAGCGCAGCAGACTTTCGACAAGATCATTCCCTATCAAACTTCGGCTGATGATTTGAAAGCGCTTGGGCTGGACCCCAAATCCAGTCCGAATATCACCCTCCTGAACTATTCGGATGTCGTGCGCCGCTTTATCCCGAGTCCGTCAACCAATCCTGACGAACTCGATACCGGGGTAAGGGACTGCATCAAGGGAAAAACAGCCTGCACGGGTTTCGAGATTGAACAGAGATCCCTCAAACGCACCCGCTATGGCAACTTCTGGGTTGATACTCTGAATTTCAAACGTCAGGTGGATGTGACGGGCTGGCGCTTCAACGGCATGCTGCTTATCAAGGACAACGTGGTTGTTTATAAACTGATTGGTGGCCAGCCCCTGATTCGTGAACGGGAGCAAAGCAGGAACCCATTGGGGCCGCTTCAGGACTACGCTGGATCAGCATTGAGAGGCGCGTTCTGAGAGGGGAAATACGAAATTCGATCAAAAATCGCTTGTGAAACACCGGGATCAGGGATGCGTGTATCCCAACTCCAACAGCAGCACGCTCATCCACAGCGCCACCAGGTTGCCGGTAAGGATGTCCCGGGTAAAGGCCGAGGCGGTGAAATGGCGCACATTGATCAGATACACCAGCTCGCCGACGACCAGCATGTTTACCGCCGCCGTGCGCGTCAGCTCGATGCTGCTGCCGCGCGCGAGTTCCCATTCGAATACGGCGACGGTCACCGTGATCATAAGCAAGCTGACGTAGGCAATGCGCGTGGCCAGTAAGTTACTGGGCATCAGCAAGCGCGGCGATCCTTATGTCAGGAGCCTCCTGGTGCATGGCGCACGATCTGTAATCAAATTAACCAAGGGCAAAGATGACCGATTGAGCCAGTGGGTGATGCGAATCGCCAATGCGCACCATTCCAATGTTGCAATGGTGCCATGGCAAACAAGACGGCACGAATCGCATGGGCGATGATACGGAAGGGATCGGATTACCAACCAGAACTTGCAGCAGGCTAAGAAGTAACGTTGAGGAAGTAACTGAGGGCGGATTCAACCGGTGGATGCCAGTCAGTCACGCCGAAGAGACCTTCGAGCTACCGATTGGTTACCGTCCACTTTCGGGTGTGGAGCAGAGATTCTGGAAATTTGCAAAGAGAGCCGATCTGTCTCCATTTGTTTAACTTATTGGGCAACCTGCTGACGCTGATACTCCCTTCGTTTCATTTCGAGGTAATCATCCCAATCAGCTTCATGCAGTTGGCGGGCATACTGATCAGTGCTTTGAAACCACCGATGCAATCGTGTCTCTAATTCATCCTCCGGCGATGTGCTCAACGCGGCAAAATAAGCATCGATAGCCAGGTAATAGCGCATGGTATTGCGTTCCACCACGCCGCGCACCCCTTTGACATATGCCGGGTCGCCATTGGGCAGTATTCCCTCGACGGTAAACCCGACCTTATCCCTGCCGATTGTTGCCAGGTAGACTTGCATGGCAAGGCGGCCAATGAAACCAAACTCATAGGCATAGGTGACATGCATAAAGGTGCGCCCATCATCGAGTGATGTGGCTTCAATCCAGATGCGATAGTCATGGGTGCTCAAGGGGCCGGTATCGGCATTGAGTTCCAGTGCGAAATACTCCGGCGTCGTGATAACTGCTCGATAGTTGAAATCGAGACGATAGGCATCCTCCAGCGTCTGATAGTATTTCCTTCCGATATTGACGCTGAGGACAGTGCCGTCCTCGTGTCTGGAAGCATTACAGTATTTGACGTTAACGTGCAGTATCAGCACATCACACCAATGCGCAGGGTTGTTGAGCGCCCCGTTAACGATGGTAAACGGGTAATCGACCACGACGTAGATTTCGCCCTTCAAATCGGTCGAAGATTGCGAAGAATCAAGATAGAGCGCACGTTGAAATTGGTTATTGCGTAGCTGCTCGCTCAATTCCAAGTACTTGGCGCGTAGCGGTTCGACGGACACGTCTGACTCGGCAGCAAAAGACTGCCCGCTTACGAGGCCCACTCCGCAGATAAGCACAAAAATTGGCATCCATTGCAACGACCTTGCCTTGAATGCCTGGCTAAAATGCATACAAACATCCTCCTCAAGAGCTGGCCTAGTATATTTGGGCAACACCTTATATTTAGTGCGTTGGGGAAGTTCGATGATCCAGCGATTTGTCAAAAAATTCTGTTCGTTATCACACATAGCAAAAGGCGGAACAATCCATCACTTCGCCATCGGCGATGATGGGAACACCCCCTCGACATTGCGGAGGCTGAGCCGTAACAGTGATTGCACCTTCCCCTTAGTAGCGAGCGCGTCCTTGGTATCGATCATTGGCATGGTGGTCATTATGACCCCCCCCCGATGATCATTCCCGTGTTCGTCACGACGGTTACGAAGGCGTTCCTGATACTGTGCGAAACGCAGCGCCACGCCACGCACAGCGTGCGTCAGGAGGAACGATTCGGACGTTAGCCCTTGTTGCGCTCTTCAAAGTCCTTGATCTGCTTTTCAGCTTCGTCCTTTGTGATGCCGTAGGACTCCTGGATCTTGCCCGCTAGCTGATCGCGATTGCCGGCAATAATGTCGGGCTAGATTCAGAATGGATTTGACTGGGGACCCTCAACTGTTTTTAGGCTTGAATTCAACCGGTGTCCGTTTACAGATGGCCGTAGTCCGGCACTGAAAAGACATTCGATGAATATGCCACGACGGTCTCTTCTGGGTGTGCGCCGTGCAAAGGCGGCGCTTTTCCAGTGGGTGCAAGCCCCACCCGGCGAAATGCTCCAGCCGGAAGCAACCGGAGCAGCTATGGAGGTAACGAAATGGCTGAAGCCTTCGGATAGCGGGCCACAAAATTCGGTGGCAGCGCGAGTGTGCAGGCCGTAACGCGAGTGAACGCTGAGTAAGCCTC
>JAWOJD010000063.1:0-15442 GCA_046484355.1 Thiobacillus sp. | reverse complement strand
TTCATGCCGATCGTGGTCGAGGTCGTCTCTGAAGAAGACTACGCTGCCTGGGTGGCAAAGAAAAAGGGCGCAGCCCAGAGCGCGGCTGAAGACAACACCAAAACGTTTGAGATCGCCGACCTGATGGCACGAGGCGAGCAGGTCCATCAGGCCAACTGTGTGGCCTGCCATCAGGCCGACGGCATGGGGATGGCCGGTGTGTTCCCGGCGATCAATGGGTCCAAGACGGCCAACGGGCCGATTGAAGGCCACATCGCCATGGTGCTGAACGGCGTGCCGGGTACCCCCATGGCAGCGTTTGCCGGCATGCTGTCCGACGCCGATGTCGCCGCAGTGGTGACCTACCAGCGCAACGCGTGGAATAACAAGATGGGTGACCTGGCACAGCCTGCCGAGATCGCCGCCGCACGGGGTGGTGCCGCTACTGAAGCCGCCGCACCCGCTGCGCAGTAAACAATATCAAGAGGAGAGCACACGATGTCTGATGCTGCACACGCACACGACGACCACGGTCACGGCCATCCCACCGGGATCATGCGCTGGCTGACCACCACCAACCACAAGGACATCGGCACGATGTACCTGTGGTTCGCACTCATCATGCTGTTTTCGGCGGGCGCCATGGCGCTGCTGATCCGCGCCGAGCTGTTCCAGCCCGGCATGCAGCTCACCAACCCGGATTTCTTCAACCAGCTCACCACCATGCACGGGCTGATCATGATTTTCGGCGCGATCATGCCGGCCTTCTCCGGGTTCGCGAACTGGCAGGTGCCGCTGATGCTGGGCGCACCCGACATGGCGTTCCCGCGCATGAACAACTGGGCATTCTGGATGCTGCCGGTGGCAGGCCTCATGCTGATGGCATCCTTCCTGTTGCCTGGCGGTGCTGTGGCGGGCGGCTGGACGATGTATCCGCCGCTGTTCATCCAGGGCGGCATTTCCTATGACCTGACGATTCTGGCGATCCACATCATGGGCCTGTCGTCCATCATGGGCTCGATCAACATCGCCACCACTATCCTCAACATGCGCGCGCCCGGCCTCACGCTGATGAAGATGCCGCTGTTCTGCTGGACCTGGCTGATCACCGCCTACCTGCTGATTGCCACCATGCCGGTGCTGGCAGGTGCGGTGACCATGCTGCTGACCGACCGCAACTTCGGTACGCACTTTTTCAACGCGGCCGGCGGCGGCGATCCGGTGATGTTCCAGCACATCTTCTGGTTCTTTGCCCACCCCGAGGTCTACATCCTGATCCTGCCGGCATTCGGCATCGTTTCCCAGATCATTCCGACGTTCTCGCGCAAGCCCTTGTTCGGCTACGCGTCGATGGTGTATGCAACGGCGTCCATCGCGATCCTGTCCTTCATCGTGTGGGCGCACCACATGTTTACCGTCGGCATGCCGGCAGCGGCGCAGCTGTTCTTCATGTTCTCGACCATGCTGATCGCGGTGCCGACCGGGGTGAAGGTGTTCAACTGGGTGGCCACGATGTGGAAGGGCTCATTGACCTTCGAGACACCGATGCTGTTTTCCATCGCCTTCGTTTGCCTGTTCACCATCGGCGGCTTCTCCGGCCTGGTACTGGCGATCGCGCCGGTCGATATCCAGCTGCACGACACCTACTACGTGGTCGCGCACTTCCATTACGTGCTGGTATCGGGCGCGCTGTTCTCGATCTTCGCCGGCATCTACTACTGGCTGCCTAAATGGACCGGCAACATGTACAGCGAGACCCTGGGCAAGTGGCACTTCTGGCTGTCGGTCATCGGCATGAACATCCTGTTCTTCCCGATGCACTTCCTCGGCTTGGCTGGCATGCCGCGCCGTATCCCCGACTACGCGCTGCAGTTCACCGAATTTAACCAGATTGCCACGGTGGGTGCGTTCATCTTCGGCTTCTCGCAATTGATCTTCCTGGCGGTCGTGCTGAAGACGGTCAAGGGTGGGGAAAAGGCAAGCAGCCGTGTCTGGGAAGGTGCCGAAGGACTGGAGTGGACGTTGCCGTCGCCCGCGCCGTATCACACTTTTGAAACCGCACCGGTGGTGAAGTGAACGAAGGATTGGCAGATATGACAGAGAAGCGCAAGGGCAAATACCGCACGGCGATCATTCTGGCGGCGTTTGCGCTCGGCCTGTTCCTGTTCACCTTGTACTCCGGGCTTAAATAAATCATGGCCGTGGGCAATGCCAAAACGCTGACCAAGTTCATTGTGGTGACGTTGGGCATGTTCGGGTTCGGGTTCGCCCTGGTGCCGTTTTATTACAAGATTTGCGAGGTCACCGGGATCAATTCCGGGGCTGAGCAAAGCCTGGCGAAAAACACCCAGGTCGACACCAGCCGCTGGGTGACGCTGGAGTTCGATGCCAACATCAACGAAGCGCTGCCGTGGCGGTTCAAGCCGATGCAGCGCAGCCTCAAGGCGCATCCGGGTCAGTTGGTGCAGGTGGAATACGAAGTGACCAACACCAGCGACCAGGCCATCGTGGGGCTTGCGGTGCCGAGTTATGGCCCAGCGCGCGCAGCAGCATTCTTCAGCAAGATAGAGTGCTTCTGCTTTACGCCGCAGACTCTGGTCGCGGGTGAGTCGCGCCGCATGCCGGTGCTGTTCGTGCTGGATCCGGCGATGGATCGTGATGTGCATACCGTGACGCTGTCCTATACCTTCTTCGATGCTGCGGCGAAGGGCCAGGCGTCAGGTTCGCAAAAGGGCTTGCCGCGTGGCTGAAAGTGGACATCTGAAAGCCGCGCTGGCGGTTTTCTGGAGTTTTTTTGGAGTGCGCAAGCGGCTGGACTATGACGCCGACGCGCAAAACCTGACGCCGGCGCAGATCGTCATCGCAGGCCTGATCGGTGGCGCGGTGTTCGTGATGACGATGTTGTTTCTGGTGTATCTGGCGATGCAGTTCGTGAAGTGAACGACGATCCAACAAACAAGAAAGAGGGGATGAGATGAGCCTGGCACAAACCGATAAGTATTATCTGCCACAACCTTCGCTCTGGCCGATCATCGGCTCGGTGGCGCTGCTGTTGATGGCGGTGGGCGGCACCATGACCATGAACGAGATCGACAAGGGCGGCTGGGTGCTCCTGGCTGGGCTGGCGATCCTGTTTTATATGATGTTCGGCTGGTTCAGCGATGTGATACGTACCAGCGAGGCGGGTCGTTACAACAAGCAGGTTGATTCCTCGTTCCGCTGGTCGATGAGCTGGTTCATCTTTTCCGAGGTGATGTTCTTTGCCGCTTTCTTTGGCGCGTTGTTTTATACGCGGGTGCTGTCGGTGCCCTGGTTGGCCGACGCCGAAACGGGCAGCTTGCTGTGGGAGGGCTTCCAGGCCACCTGGCCGACAGCGGGGCCGGGTCTGACGCAGGATGGATTAGAGTTCACGCCGATGGGGGCCTGGGGGATCCCGGCCTTGAACACCCTGCTGCTGCTGACCTCGGGCGTGACGCTCACCTGGGCGCACTGGGGATTGAAAAAAAGCAACCGTACGCAATTGATCCTGGGCCTTGCGATGACGGTGGCTCTGGGCGTGGTTTTCATGGGCTTCCAGGTGTATGAATACATCCATGCTTACCAGGATCTGGGCCTGACGCTGGGGGCAGGTGTATATGGCTCCACCTTCTTCATGCTGACCGGTTTCCACGGTTTCCACGTGCTGGTCGGGACCCTCATGCTGATCGTGATGCTGCTGCGCTCGATCGCGGGACACTTCACTGCAGAGAATCATTTTGCCTTCGAGGCGGTGTCATGGTACTGGCACTTTGTCGACGTGGTGTGGGTGCTGTTGTTTATCGTGGTTTACTGGCTGATCTAGCCATTCCGAGAAGCCGGTGTCCACTGAAATGCGGTGCCGGGCAACAAAAAGCCGCGTTTTGCGCGGCTTTTTGTTGCGGGTTGTCGATGAAGCTCAGCGCAGACCGTTTTGCGGGATGAAGCCGAAGTAATAGCCGCCCATCAGCAGGACAAACAGGACAAGGGAGAGCGCGACGCGCACGGTCAGCATTTTGACGACGCGGTCGGATTGCCCCTTGTCCTTGATAAGATAGTAGAGAGCGCTGGCGAGACTGGCCAGGATGAAAAAGATAAACAGCAGGGCTGCGATGCGCATGAAAAGGGTCTCCCGGCAAAATTTCAGTCTAACCGGATTGCTGAACGCATGCACTTGCTGAAGTTGCGTGTCGGTAGCTGGGCGTTTTCCCCCACCCTGTGGCCCACGCTGGCGGCGCTGTTTTTCTTTGTGCTGACGCTGTGGCTGGGCAACTGGCAAACTGAGCGTGCGGAAACCAAGCGTGCCCTGCAGGCGCATTACGATGCGGCCGAGCGCGATGCCCCCATCCACGTGGGCAGCACGCTGCTCGATCGCGACAGTGTGCTGTACCGCAAGTTAGAGGTCGAAGGTGTGTTCGACGACACGCATACCATCCTGCTCGACAACCGGGTGCTGGACGGTGTGGCGGGGTATCACGTGCTGACGCCGCTGCGGGTCAGTGGGAGCCCATTCGCCATCCTGGTCAATCGCGGCTGGGTGGCGGCCGGGCGCACGCGCGATCAGGTGCCGGCACCGCCGACGCCGGCTGGTGTGGTGCGACTGGAAGGCCTGGCGGTTGATCCGCATACGCGCTATCTCGAACTGGCGTCGACTTCGCCGCAGGGACGCGTCTGGCAAAATCTCGATTTTTTGCGCTATGCAGCGGTCACCGGCCTGAACCTGCAACCGGTCTTGTTGCTGCAGACCAGCAGCCAGGCGGACGACTTGCACCGGGACTGGCCACGGCCCGATAGCGGGGCCAGCACCCATGTCGGCTATGCCTTCCAGTGGCACAGTTTGGCGGCGACACTAGCGGTGTTGTGGCTGATAATGAACACCAAGCGTTGTCGTGACGGCGACGAGAACTCCAAGCCTTGAATTGATAATCCAGACCCATGCAATTGACCCCTCGTAGTAAATTTCTGATGTTGATCGGTGTGTTCGTGGTGCCGGTGGCGGCGGCGTACCTGGCTTTTTTTGGCTGGCGCCCGGCCGGGCACACCAATTACGGCGACTTGCTCAAGGTGACGCCCCTGCAGCAGACGGCCGGCGCGACGCACGACGGCACGCCGCTTGATCTGGCCTCGCTGCAGGGCAAGTGGCTGATGGTGCACGTCGGCCCGGCAAGTTGTGATGCCGGCTGTGAGCGGCAGTTGTACCTGATGCGCCAGGTACGGATCACACAGGGCAAGGCACAGTCACGCATCGAGCGGCTGTGGGTGCTAACCGATGGCGATAAGGTCGCTCCGGCTTTGTTGCTGGATTATCCTGGCCTGCACATTTGGCGGCCGGCGGATCCCGTTTTTGTCGGGCAGTTTCCCGCAGCGGGAGACCGGGCCGGGCATATCTATCTGGTCGACCCGCTCGGCAACCTGATGCTGCGTTTTCCCGCCGATCCGGATCCCAAGCGCATGATGAAAGACATCAAGCTGTTGCTCAAAGCCTCCCAGATCGGCTGATGATGACCCTATACCGAAACCTGATTCTGGCTGCATTGATTCTCACGCTGGGCGTGGTGAGCCTGGGTGCCTATGTTCGCTTGTCCGATGCCGGCCTGGGCTGTCCCGACTGGCCGGGCTGTTATGGCAAGCTGACCCCGCATCACGCCGCGGACGCCATCAACGCCGAACTCGCCGAACGCCCTGGTGGCCCGGTGTCGCATGCCAAGGCGTGGAAGGAAATGGTGCATCGTTATGCGGCCGGGATACTGGGGCTGCTGGTGCTGGGGATTGCCGTGCTGGGCTGGCGCGGGCGTCGCGAAACGGTCGGCGGTCCCGGCTTGCCCGTGCTGCTGCTGGGTCTGATCGTGTTTCAGTCGCTGCTGGGGATGTGGACGGTGACCCTGCTGCTCAAGCCACTGGTCGTCACGGCGCACCTGCTGGGCGGGATGGCGACTTTATCCCTGCTGATGTGGCTGTGGTTGCGTGTACGCAGCCAGTACTCGCAAGGCTACTTGGCCCATGCCGAGCATCTGCGCGGCAGCGCGGCACTTGGGCTGGCGCTGGTGGTGGTGCAAATTGCGCTGGGCGGCTGGGTCAGTACCAACTATGCGGCCCTGGCCTGTTCCGATTTTCCGCTGTGCCAGGGTGCCTGGATGCCGCCGATGGATTTTGAGCATGGCTTTACCCTGCGTCGGGAGCTGGGTGAAACCGCGTCGGGCGAACTGTTGTCAATGGCCGCGCTGACCGCGATTCATTGGGTGCACCGGGTCATGGCCTTGTTGGTGTTCCTGTATGTGGGATGGCTGGTGCTGCGTCTGATCCGCACCCCGGGCTACGTCTGCATCGGCCTGGCGGTCGGCGGCTTGCTGCTGCTGCAGGTTGCGCTGGGGATCAGCAATGTGATGTTCAGCCTGCCGCTGGTATTGGCCGTGGCCCACAATGCGGGCGCGGCGTTGCTGCTGTCCAGTCTGGTGATCCTGAATTATCAGGTGCGCAGACGATGAACGTGGAAGCCCTGATGATTGAAGGCGCCGCCTGCAAATGCCAGCAGTTTCTTGCCCTGTGCAAGCTGCGGGTGGTCAGCCTGATCGTGTTCACGGCTGTCATTGGCATGTTTCTCGCCGTGCCCGGTTGGCCCGGCTGGACCGTGCTGTGGGCAGGCACACTCGGCATTGCGTTGGTGGCGGGGGCCGCGGCAGCATTCAATTGCCTCATCGAGCAAAAGATCGACGCCGTGATGGCGCGTACGCGCGCACGTCCCCTGCCGCGGGGCGAACTGACCAACACCCAGACCCTGGTGTTTTCCGGCCTGGTCGGCGGTGCGGGGCTGGTGCTCCTGTACGCGTTCGTCAATCCGCTCACCATGTGGCTCACGCTGGCGACCTTTGTCGGCTACGCCGTGATCTATACGGCGGTGCTGAAACCGGCCACGCCGCAAAATATCGTGATCGGCGGCGCGTCTGGCGCGATGCCACCTGTCCTGGGATGGGCGGCGGCCACCGGTGAAGTGCATCACGATGCCTTGCTGCTGTTCCTGATCATTTTCGCCTGGACGCCGCCACATTTCTGGGCGCTGGCGCTATATCGGCGCGAAGAATACGCCAAGGCGGGATTGCCGATGCTGCCGGTGACGCATGGCGAGGCGTATACCCGGCTGCACCTTCTGCTGTATACCCTGCTGTTGTTCGCGGTGACCATCCTGCCCGTTGGAACCGGCATGGGCGGGTGGCTCTATCTTGCGGGTGCCGTATTACTGGGCGGAGGCTTCATTCTGTATGCATGGAAGCTGTATCGCGAATACAGCGACGCGTTGGCCAGGGCGACCTTCCGTTATTCCATCTGGTATTTGAGCCTGCTGTTCGGCGTGATGCTGGTCGATCACTATTACCCGATACCCGTTTGATTCGTATGGCAAAACAATCGTTTATATGGATATTAGGACGGGATTGTTCTATATTGGCCCCAGTTTAATCACAAGGGCATGAGATGATCCTCTCCCGTACCAGTCAGTATGCCGTTCAGGCGCTGATTTACATGGCGACCCAGCCGAGCGCGGCTCCTGTATTGAATAAGGATATCGCCTCCCAGCTCGGCGTGCCCGCGCCCTATCTTGCCAAAATCCTGCAAAGCCTGGCCAAAGGCAACCTGCTCCATTCCTTCAGGGGACGTCTCGGCGGATTCTGCTTGCGCGATGGCGGCAGCAAAACCACGCTCATGCAAATCCTGCTGCTGACCGAAGGCCCGGCGTTCACCCAGAGCTGTTTGCTGGGCCTGAAAAAATGCAGCGACGAGACGGCCTGCCCGCTGCATTTCCGCTGGATCCCGGTGAAGAAAAAGATCATTGACCTGCTGCAGGAGACGACCCTGGAGAAGCTGGCGAAAGCCGTCGAAACAGGCAAATATCGTCTCGCGGATGTGCCGGGACAGTTGTTTAATCAGATCAAGCCGTGAAGGCCTGGCTCATTGCGGCCGCTGCCGCGGCTTCGCTCTCCCTGGCCGGCTGTCAACCGGCCCCGCCGCCGCCCGTATTCCAGGCGACCGACATTACCGGTGCGGCCTTCGCGCGCGGTTTTACGTTGACGGACCACAATGGCCAGACGCGTACGCTGGCGGATTTCAAAGGCAAGGCCGTCGCCATGTTTTTTGGCTACGTCCATTGCCCGGACGTCTGTCCGACCACCCTGTCAGATTTCGCGGCGGCGCTCCAGCAACTCGGCGCCCAGGCACAACAGGTGCAGGTGATTTTCGTGACCGTCGACCCTCAGCGCGATACGCCGGATCTGCTGAAACAGTTCGTCCCGGCCTTCCATCCGGAATTTCTGGGGATGTACACCGACGCCGAATCGCTGAAGCAGCTGGCGCACGAATACAAGGTGGTTTTTCAGAAAACCGCGGTGAAGGCGCCGGACGATTATCTGATCGACCACAGTGCCGGAACCTATATCTATGATCCCCAGGGACGTTTGCGGCTGCTGATGCCCTATGGCAGCCGCCCGGAAGTCATAGCCCACGACTTGGGAGTCCTGCTGGCCGCCCCCTGAGCGGCCGCCAGACTTGCAGTGAGTCCTCCCCGCGGAATATAATCCCGCAGTTTTTTAATATAAGCATATGCTGCTGATGGTGCGGTATGCGCACCATTTCGGAGTCAACAGGAGCGGTCGATGGCGGTAACCACATATTCCGGTACAGAGCAATACAACTTTGATATCGTTAAGAAATTCTCCGTCATGGCCTTGGTCTGGGCGGTTATCGGCATGTTTGTTGGCGTGTATATCGCGTCCGAGCTGGCCTGGCCGTTCCTGAACTTTGACAGCCCCTATTTCTCGTTTGGCCGCTTCCGCCCGGTTCACACTACCTCGGTGATTTTCGGTTTTGGCGGATCGGCGCTGTTTGCCACCTCCTATTACGTCGTCCAGCGCACCTGCCAGACCCGTCTGATTTCTGACGGCATGGCCAGTTTCACGTTCTGGGGCTGGACCGCGATCATCGTGCTGGCGAACATCAGCTATGTGATGGGCTACAGCCAGGGCCGTGAATACGCAGAGATGGAATGGCCGATCGACCTGCTGATCGAGGTCGTCTGGGTGACCTACCTGATTCTCTTCGTCGGCACCATCATGCGCCGCAAGCAGCCGCACATTTATGTGGCGAACTGGTTCTATCTGGCGTTCATTCTGGCCACCGCGCTGTTGCATACCTTCAACAACCTGGCGATGCCGATCGACCTGTTCTCGATGAAGTCGTACAGCCTGTTCGCCGGCACCCAGGATGCGATGGTGCAATGGTGGTACGGTCACAACGCGGTGGGCTTCTTCCTCACCGCCGCCTTCCTCGGCATGATGTATTACTTCGTGCCCAAGCACGCCGGCCGCCCGATTTACTCCTATCGTCTGTCCATCGTCCACTTCTGGGCGCTGAGCTTTATGTATATGTGGGTGGGCGCGCACCACCTGCACTGGACCGCGTTGCCCGATTGGACGTCTTCGCTGGCCGCGGCCTTCTCGATCCTGCTCCTGATGCCCTCCTGGGGCGGCATGATCAACGGCATCATGACCCTGTCTGGCGCCTGGGACAAACTGCGTACCGACCCGGTGATCCGCTTCATGATTGTCGCGCTGTCGTTCTACGGCATGTCGACCTTTGAAGGCCCGATGATGTCGCTGAAGGAAGTCAACGCACTGTCGCACTACACCGACTGGACCGTGGGGCACGTGCACTCCGGCGCGCTGGGCTGGGTGGCGATGATTTCCTTTGGTTCGCTCTATCACATGATGCCCAAGTTGTGGGACACCAAGATCTACAGCCTCAAGCTGGTCGAGTGGCATTTCTGGCTGGCCACTATCGGCATCGTGTTGTACATCGTTGCGATGTGGATTTCCGGCATCACCCAGGGCCTGATGTGGCGTGCGTTCGATGACTTCGGCAACCTGCAGTATTCGTTTGCCGAATCGGTTGCGGCAATGATGCCCTTCTACGCGATGCGCGCCATTGGCGGCATGTTCTTCCTGACCGGTGCCGTGCTGATGACCTACAACATGTTCATGACCATCCGCCAGGGCAAACGCGAAAATGCCGAACTGGATGCCAAGCTGGCAGCCAAGCTGGCTCACGCCTGATTCGAGGACGGCAGACTATGAATTTCAACTTCAAACACGAATGGATTGAAACCAACATCGGCCTGATGGCCGTGTTGACCATGCTGGCGATCAGCGTGGGCGGTCTGGTGGAAATCGCGCCTTTGTTCTTCATCGACAAGACCATCGAGAAAGTCGAGGGCGTCCGTCCCTACACGCCACTGGAGCAGCGCGGCCGCGATATCTACGTCCGTGAAGGCTGCTACACCTGCCATTCGCAGATGATCCGTCCGTTCCGCGACGAAAAGCTGCGCTACGGCCATTATTCGCTGGCGGCGGAATCGCAGTACGACCATCCCTTCCAGTGGGGCTCCAAGCGGACCGGCCCTGACCTCGCACGGGTGGGCGGCAAGTACTCGAACGAATGGCACGTGCAGCACATGGTGGCGCCGCGCTCGATGGTGCCCGAGTCGGTGATGCCGAATTACCCCTGGCTGCTGTCGACCCCGCTCGACCTCTCTGATTTGTCCGGTCGCATGAAAGCACTGCGCAAGGTCGGCGTGCCGTATTCGCTGTCGCAGGCTGAATATGACGCCAACGTGACCAAGTTCGGCGAGACCGTGGCCAAGCAACTGCATATCCCCGACGCGCAGAAGAACCTGATCGAACAGGCCAACTTCGGTAACTACGACGGCGACCGTTCCGGCATTTCCGAGATGGACGCGCTGGTGGCTTACCTGCAAGTGTTGGGCACCATGGTCGATTTCAGCAAGTACACCGACGATGCGTTTGTCGGCGACCGCTAATCGGGTCGGGCCGGAGGTTTGAACATGGAATGGTTGATGTGGTTTTCCAAACCCGAAAACACCAAGCCGCTGGCCCTGATCATCTTTTTCGCCACCTTTGTCGGCATCGTGATTTACGTCTACGGTAGCAAAAAGCGGAGCAAGCAACTCGAGTCGTACCGGGACATCCCGTTTCTCGACGAGCCGGCAGACAAACAAGGCGATACGAAGGACAAGCAATGAGCGATCAAAAACTACAATCCCAAACCGTGCAAACCACCGGTCATGCCTGGGACGGCGATCTTCAGGAATACAACAATCCGCTGCCGGTGTGGTGGGTCTACACGTTTTATGCCACGGTGATCTTCGCCCTCGTGTACTGGACCATCTATCCGTCCTGGCCGCTGGGCAAGGGCTGGATCGGCGGGATGTCGAACATCACCTATGTCAACAGCGCCGGCGAAACCCGGACGCACAGCTGGAACACGCGCGCCCTGCTGCTGGAAGACCTGAACCAGGCTGCCATCGCCCAGAAGCCCTACTTCGACAAAGTGTCGGCGATGTCCTACGCGCAAATTGCCAAAGACCCCGAGATGAACGGCTTCATCCTGTCCGCGGGCAAGGCGCTTTTTGCCGACAACTGCGCGGCCTGTCACCAGGCGGGTGGGCAGGGGGTGGTGGGCTTCTTCCCCAATCTGGCCGACGACGACTGGCTATACGGCGGCTCGTTCGAAAAGATTCACGAGACCCTGATGGATGGGCGTCGTGGCTATATGCCTGCGTTTGGCGAGGTGTTGAGTGCCGGCCAGCTCGATCAACTGGCCCATTACGTGGCGAAGCTGTCCGGCATCGGACATAGTGCGCCGCAGGCAGCTGCCGGCGATGCCCTGTTCCATAGTGAAACGGCAGCCTGTTACTACTGCCATGGCGGCGACGCCAAAGGCCGTCAGGAAATCGGCGCGCCCAACCTCACCGATTCCATCTGGCTGTGGGCCAACGTGCCGGCGGCAACGGGGGATGCCGGCAAGGTGGCAGCGATCCGCAATGTGATCTCCAATGGCCTGAACAAGGGCGTGATGCCAGCGTGGGCGGGACGCTTGTCTCCCGAACAGATCAAGGTGCTGACGGTCTATGTTCATGAATTGGGCGGCGGGCAGTAAGGCCACTGGGCAACAGGTATAGCAAAGCCCCCGTTCACGGGGGCTTTTGTTTCCAGTCAATCCGGCACACTCGATCATGCAAGCAGGCTTAGAAGACCAGCTCGGTCTTTATCAGAAACGAATCCCGATCTTCACCCGTTCGGTGAAGGGGCGCTTCCGCCGCTTCAAGACCTCGGTGCTGGTGCTGGCATATGCGATCTATTTCCTGTTGCCGTGGATTCCGTGGTCGCGCCTGGACGCCCCGGCACAGGCGGTGCTGTTCGATGTCCCCGGCCGCAGGTTCCTGATTTTCGGTCTGACGGTGTATCCCCAGGATGTCATCTGGCTGGCGCTATTGCTGTTCATTGCGGCGATCCTGCTGTTCTTTGTGACGGGTCTGGTGGGACGCGCCTTTTGTGGCTATTTCTGTTTCCAGACCCTGTGGACCGATTTTTTCATCTGGATCGAGCATGCCATCCAGGGCGAGCGCCCCGGCCGCGTGCGGCTGTACCGGCAGCCATGGAACCGCGAAAAGCTGCTCAAGGTCGGCACCACCCATGCCCTGTGGATTCTGGTGTCCTTCTGGACCGCGCTGACCTTTGTCGCCTACTTCGCCTATGCGCCTCAGCTGGTCGTGGATTTCTTCACCGGGCAAGCCGCCGCCGCTGCGTATATCACGGCAGGCATCCTGACCCTGTCCACCTATGCCGCTGCGGGGCTGATGCGAGAACAAATCTGCACCTATGTGTGCCCGTATGGCCGCTTCCAGAGCGTCATGTACGAACCCGATACGCTGGCGGTGCACTACGACGCCCGCCGGGGCGAGGGATCGCACGGCCGGGCGGCAGCACGCACGGGCCAGCGCACGCTGGATGACCGGCATCAGAAGGGGCTGGGTGATTGCGTCGATTGCGGACTCTGCGTGCAGGTCTGCCCAGCCGGGATCGATATCCGCGAGGGCCTGCAATACAAATGCATTTCGTGCGGATTGTGTATCGACGCGTGCAACACCATCATGGATTCGTTCTCGTTCCCGCGCGGCCTCATCCGCTACGATTCGGAAGGCAACCTGGCCTCACCCACGCCAGCAGCGCCCCGTCTGCACTGGAAACGCCTGAAAATTGTCGGGTATGGCGTGGCCATCATCCTGATGAGCGCCTATCTGGCTTACAGTATTGGCACGCGGAGCAATTTTGATCGCGCGGTCAATCAGGTCCGCCAGCCGTTGTACGTGGTGCTGTCCAATGGCGATATCCGCAATCGCTACCAGATCCGCATCACCAACAAGTCGGGGCAGAATCAAACTTACCGGATCACGACCCGCGGCATTCCTCCGACTGCACTGGATCTTGGGAATTTCAGCGAAATCACCGTCAGGCCCGGACGCAGCGGCCTGGTTCAGGCCAGCGTGCATTTGTCACCCGCGCTGGCGCAGCAATCCAAGCATTTCGAGTTGCTGATCCTCCCCCTGGGGAAACCCGATGAAGCGCGCGCTGAAACCGTGCGATTCGACACGCCGAGCGCCCGACCATGAATACGATGACTACCCTGTTTGGCGGACTGGCCGCTGTCCTGTTGCTGTATGCCGTCGGCGGCCTGTTCCAGCGTCTCCCCCCCATGCTGCGCGCGGTGCTGTCCGGTCTTGTCCCGCTGGTGGGGTATTTCGCATACACGGTCGGACGCTGGCCGGGGTTGGACGTGGTGGCGATGCACATCTCGGTTTTTCTCGCGGCCGCGCTTGTCCTGTTCGCCGTGACCCAGTTTCGCAAGCGGGGAAACGAGCGCATGCATTGGGCGCCCAAGTTGCTCACCGCTTTTTTCGTGGGCCTGGTCTTTCTCAACGGTGCGCTTCTGTACATTGCCAACAATGGCCTGCCCGGCGCGCTGGGCACGTGGTGGCTGGGGAGCGACGGCAATGCCGTCCATAGCGGGTTTTCCGGCGTCGTCGAGCACGGCCAGAATGCGGCCAAGGCGGTGTCGTCCGAACTGAGCGAGACGTACCGCGAAACGCAGGTCGGATGGCAGGTTGAGTTGACCGGGCTCGACGGCACCGGCACCCACCGTCCAGTCGAGATTCGTGTCAAGGATCGCACCGGCCTGCCGGTCGACCAGGTGCGTGCCGAGCTGAGCCTGCGACGTCCGGGAGCCGCCGTGCCCGAACACGTCATGCAGCTCGCTGCAGCCGATACCGGCGTGTATGTGGGGAGCCTGGCCGTGCCGGCAACAGGCCGCTGGCTGGTCGAACTCCGTCTGGTTCAGGACGGCAAGGTCCGTCATCACAGCATCCAGGAACTGATCGTGCCATGAGCGGGATTATGGGGTTCCTGTTCCTGTTGTCCGGCATATTTGTGCTGCTGATCATCGTGGGCGTCTTCTGGTCGATCAAAAGTGGCCAGTTCGACGATATGGAAGGGCCCGCTGAGCGCATCCTGATGGACGAGGACGACCCATTGCTGCCGACCCACCGCCCGAACAGGCAGGATGAATTCCCCAAAGCGTCCAAGTGATTTAAAATATGCTTACTTAATTGGAGTGCGAATATGAAACAACTACTGACTTTTCAGGGATTCCCCATGGTGGTCGTGACCGTCATGATCATCTGGGCATGGATCAGCGTGTTATCGGTCCTGATCGGGTCGTTTTTCTAAAATCCTTGCTTGCCCCATGAAAAAGCCCCGCGCCAGGCGGGGCTTTTTCATGGGGCAACGACCGCTTCTTATTCGGGAATCGACACCCGCATTTTCTGCAGGGCGCGTGCCTCGATCTGTCGGATGCGCTCGGCCGACACGCCATATTCGGCAGCCAGTTCGTGCAGGGTCGATGCCTCGCCCTCGGTCAACCAGCGTGCCTTGATGATGTGGCGGCTGCGTTCGTCAAGGTTTTCCAATGCGCTGGCCAAGCCTGAATGGCGCTGGTGTTCGATCTGCTTGCGTTCCAGCTGCTGCGCGGGATTCTCGTCCGGACTCGCCAGATACGCCATCGGACTGTAGTCGTCCTCGCCGTCATCCACCATCGGGTCGATCGACACATCGCGTCCCGACATGCGGGTTTCCATTTCCAGCACGTCCTTGCGGCTGACGTTGAGCTCCTGCGCGATGGTGTCGGCTTCCCGCACCGTCAGGGCATTCAACGACTGCTTCAGGCTGCGCAGATTGAAAAACAGTTTGCGCTGCGATTTGGTGGTCGCGACCTTGACCAGCCGCCAGTTCTTCAGCACGTACTCATGGATTTCAGCACGAATCCAGTGCAGGGCAAACGACACAAGGCGCACGCCCCGGTCGGGGTCGAAGCGCTTGACCGCCTTCATCAGGCCGACGTTGCCTTCCTGGATAAGATCGGCATGCGGCAGCCCGTAGCCCAGATACTGACGGGCAACGCTGACGACCACGCGCAGATGCGACACCACCAGCTTGCGGGCGGCTTCGACATCCTGCTTGCCATGCCAGGCACGCGCCAACTGCTGCTCGTC
>JAWOJD010000092.1:0-4128 GCA_046484355.1 Thiobacillus sp. | reverse complement strand
CCCACACATGCCTGGCCCAGCCCGGCTTGTAGCCGCGCTGCTGCTCCCGCTGCAGCAGCTGCTCGAAGGTCCGGCAGCCGGCTGCTGGGTGCGTACGCCGGGGCCGCTGCTGCTGGTTGGGTTTGGGCAGGTGGCGGGCGGCGCCCGTGACTTCAACCAGCTCGCCGTCGAGTTGCTGCAACCCGCGGCGCTGCTCATCGCGTTCCTCGGCCAGGAACAGATGGCCGCAGTCAGGGCAGAGCTGAGCGGCGCTGGGACTGGGGCAGCAGCTGCTCGAGGGGCGCCCGCAGGCCGCTGGCAATCACGAAAAGCACCACACCCAAGATCAGCTCCAGCTGGAGGATCGTCTCAGGAGTAAATGTTGCCTCCATGGAGCCGATGGCCATCTTCCGAAGCCCTGAAAGGGGCTAGTCGGCTCGGCGAAGGACTATGGCATCACTCTCTGTACTACCGGAACGGGAAACTTGCCCACTTGCACGTCTTCATCACCCCCATACATACGTAGCAAGAGGTAGAAGTCTTCGCTTGGGACCGGCAGGAAGTTGGTGTCATTCGTCTTGCCCTTGGTGTCATGGCTGAGGCGGAGCGTGACGCTGCCATCGGCATTCGGTTTCACATGACGGTCGCCCCGGCTGTGGCGGTTGAGGGAATTGGCGATCATCAACTTGGTTTTTGAACCGTAAGCCGTTACCGACCAGAACTGGGAGACCTTCGGCGGAACGAAGGTGATGGAGTAATCGTTAGCCCCATTCAGGATGTCGCCGTTCTGGTCTTTGATCATCTGAACGTAGGAAGCCTCGACAGGCGGAGCCCCCCACTGCCCGATATACGTAGCCACCTGGAACGGAATGCGGTCGGCAGTTCCAAGTCGTTCGCGTGTGCCCAGGGCGTCACTGGCGTTGGTGAGTGTCGGAAGGACTTCCTTGAGCTTTGAGATCACATGCTGTTCGCTGATCGCCGCTGCGGCCAACTGCTCTGGGGTGAAGTCGACTTTCCCGGCACCGATGCCGGACGCCTCCAGTCCCGCTAGCCAATGAGCATCTGCGGTCGCCATGGTGCTGTCCGCCAACACGAAGTTCACCCGCTCCAGCCAAGAGTTTCCCGAGGCGGGTACAAAATTGCGGACCTTCGGCTTCGGTCCGTTGCATCCGAGGAACTCGCTTAAGGTTCGGATATTCCAGTCATCCACATAGGTCAGCGCCTTTTTCTCGTCCTCGACACCGGTCGCCATCACCCGACCCATCAACTTGATGAAGTTGCTCTCCACACGGACGACTTCAGCAATGCCGTCCGGGACTTCGCCTTGCCAGTGCTGGTTCGCAAACATGAAGCGCCCCCCTTTGGTACCGCGTGTCCGTTTACCCTCCATGGTTGTTGTGTAGTGCCCCATGTCCATGGTGTGGAGCACCCAGTAGCGACCGTCATCATGATCGGGCACCGACACGATCACCGGCTCAGCGGCCACATCCAGCCATCCCATTAGGTGCAGGGTGTCGTTGTTGATGCTTACGTGCGCCGTGTATTTGTCGTCGGCGAGATGGCGGATGATCTGAAAACGATTGGCCGGGCAATCCGGCTCTACCAGAGTTTTGTAGAGGTGCTTGTAGGCCTCGTCGATGCCGTAGGCATACAGGTAGGCGCGGTCGGAGATGGCCTGGAGCTCGGGTGATACTGCGCGAGATTGCATTTGAGGTGGGTCGTTGGTGTTGGTTCTGTGGGCTCCTGGTGCCACCGCGACGGAGCCCTATTGCTCCGTGTTGTTGACGGCCTTCATTCCCTTCATCACGGACTCCACCGCGCCTGCGGGCATCAGGTGGCTGCGATCGAGCACACGGTCGAGTTGGCTCAGTGCGTTCGGGGCCACCGGCGTACGCGTGCCGAGCACGAAGGAGGCGAGTTCCTCACGTGTGATCGCGATGTGCGTCGGGGCCGCAGCGTCTGCCCAGGTCCGCACGAGCACGCCGTTGCGTAACTCGAGCTGCCGCAGACGCGATTCCCCCTGGACGGCGAGCGTCAACGTCTGGCGTAGCCCCTCGGCTTTGCGCGGATCGACGAGGTAGCGCACAAACTCCAGGTTTTCGTCGACGGATGCAGCGACGAGCGCCTGGGCGGTTGGCGTACCAAGAAACCGACGGATCGCGTCGACAGTCAGCGGTTGACCATTGAGCTTCATCGCGCCTTCAATCTGGAGGCTCTCCGTCAGGAAAAAGCCGCGCGCGTTGGCAGACGAGGTGCGCTGTCCGAGTTGCCGTGATGCCGTTGCCCGGACCTTGCGGGCTTCGGCGTCCGCAGGATCGAGCTGCAGCAACAGCGACGTGAGCTTGAGGCTCCAGCGCCAGTTCGCCAGCCCACCTTTTCTTGCGGCTTCGGCGGCGGCCTTGCGGACCGTGCTGACGCCCCCCATCATCTCGACGGTCCGCCGTGCCTCTTCGGCCTCGGACAGCGGATTGATGTCATACACGTCGCCGCCGAACCAGCCGATTGTGCCGTTGTAGACCTGCCGCACATGGCTTTCCACTTGCCCATAGTTCTCCCAATCCCCACGCAGGTGGCCAGGCATGTACACACGCTCGGCCGCCTGTCGTGCGTCCCGCCCGTGGGCGATCTGCCGCAGCGTCTGATCGTGGATCAGCTGCACCTGGTCAGCGGCACGCTGTACCGCATCACGCACGACGTTCTCGCCCTTGACGGTGGGTCCGTGGATGTCCAGCAGAATTTCCGCATTTCTTGCCTCTAACCAGCGCGCATCCTGAATGAAGACCGCTGGATTGCGGTACGGTCCTCCTCGCAAGGTGTACACATTGAAGATGCCACCCGGCACCATGAAATTGGTCACGAGCAGCCGGTTGCGGGGGAAGTAGAAGCCGACGCTGTCCGTGGTGTCCGAGCGGTTGGGTGCGATCTGCACCGGCTCCCCCGCGACGACGATATCAATCACACGGCCGTTTTCGAACAGCCGCGTGGGTGGCTTGTAACTGGACTGGATCTGCAGTTTCTCGGGGGTGAAGCCAAGCTTGTTCGGAAAGGCATCCGGACCGCTTTGCGGATGGAAGACACCGAACTGCGCCGCCGCCCTGGCCTGGTAGATGCCACTCAGCACGCTGATCCCGGTCGAGGTGCTTCTGTTGCGGTCCAGGTACTCGTGTCCCCAGACCTCCGCACCCTCGTCGAGCCACGCACCCGTGCCGTCGCCGTAGTGCCAGTGGGTCAGCAGGATCGCCGCCACCTTGATCTTGCGTCCGAGCACTTCCTCAAGCTTGGCGCGCATCTCGGCTGCCGCTCGCGTGGAATCTCCGGTGTCGATAACGATCCAGCCCTCCGGCGCATCGATCGCGAAGCTGCTCGCAATACCCCAGCCACGCAGCGCGTACACGCCGTCCGCCACACGCTCGACACGTTTTGTATCGCCAATGCCCCACTTTTCATTGGCTTGCAGCGCGGCGGGCGTCGTCACGGCGCCGTTCGGGGCCACGACGGTTTTGCTGCGCAGGGACGGGCTGCTCCAGGACGAAGCTGCCCCCGCGGTGCCCTGGGCGTGCCCCGAGCAGGGTGCCAGCAGCAGAACCCCGGCCATGGCCAGCTGTGTCCATCCTCCAAAAGGCATCAAAGATTTCTGTTGGTTTGTTGATCGACGCATTGAACAGCCTGCCGCGACTTCATCGTAACGGCACATCATCGATTACCTAGTCGGATGGCCGGTGAGCTGAAGGCGTCGATTTTCTCCAGGAGTCCGCTATTTGAACAATGCAAGCCCTTCTAAAGCATTTCATGGGTTCGGCAACACCCCTCACAGGACGTTGGATCTTGTGTTCTCTTGAGGACAGGGCCATCCAATCCATTGCGGTGGCAACCCGCTGAGCCAGATAAATCAGTATGTATCAGCAAGCTATCGTCGAAGTTTTACGGTGACCTGACCGACTTTTGGCAATGTGTGCTGTGTCTTATTTATTGCATCAAAATGCCAAGAATTTAGGCGCAATTTAAGTGGACCTTGCCCGGCTGCATAAATCAGGGATCGCCTGCTTGGCCTCCGCCAGTGAAATGGCTATGTCGTGAACGAATCCCAGGAGCGCCTTTCTTTATGCTTTCCTTCGTGGTTTAAGCGCGATCCTGCGGACCTGCTTTTCT
>JAWOJD010000040.1:0-18576 GCA_046484355.1 Thiobacillus sp. | reverse complement strand
CAAATTCAGCCTTGCGCAGCCCATTGTCAAAAAAGATGGCGACAAGACCGAAGTATTCCAATTCACCCTGGGCAATGTGTTCTAAGGGTGGCATCAACGGAGAGATGAATGATGAAAGTTAAACAGATTGCAGCATCCCTGATTCTTGCAGCAGCCTGTGCGGCAACGCCCACGCTGGCCAATGGCAAGATCGGCTTCGTCAACACCGAGAAACTGTTGCGCGAGGCTCCGCTGTCGGTCAGCGCGCAGAAGAAGCTCGAGCGTGAGTTTGCCTCGCGCGAACAGGAATTACAGAAACTCGCCAAACAGGCACGCGAGCTGCAGGCGCAGCTCGACAAGGATGGCGTGACCATGTCCGATAGCGACCGTAGATCGAAGGAGCGCGACCTGGGTAACCTCAATCGTGAGCTTCAGCGTCAGGGCCGAGAGTTCCGTGAAGACCTGAACCTGCGTCGCAACGAAGAACTGGGGCAGATCCAGGAACGTGCGCGCAAGGCGATCCAGGACATCGGCCGTGCCGAGAAATTCGACCTGATCGTTGAGCAGGCCGTGTATGTCGATCCCAAGAGCGACATCACGGATCGCGTGATGAAGGCGCTGGGCGGGAAGTAAGTCCGGCTGTGGCCGATCAACCCCTGACGGGAAATCAGTTCAGATGCCCGTCACGCTGACAGAGCTGGTTGCCCGTTTTGGCGGGGAGCTGGTGGGGGATGGCACGCTGGTGGTGCGTCAGGTTGCCCCACTCGATCGCGCCACGCCTGACGAAATCGGCTTCGTCTCGCAAGACAAATATCTGTCCCAACTGGCGGACACCCGCGCGGGTGCGGTCATCCTGCCGGTGGATGCGCGCGCCGCGACCGGGCTGCCGCGCATCCTGACCTCCAACCCGTATCTGTATTTCGCGCGTGTTTCAAGCTTGCTGAATCCATCGCCGCGGCCGCCTCTAGGCGTGCATCCCGCTGCAACGGTCGCGCCGGATGCCGAAGTTGCCGCAGACGTCAGCATTGCGGCGGGCGCGGTGGTTGGAAGCGGTGCTTGCATCGGCGCCCGCTCGGTCATTGGCGCGAATTGCGTGATTGGCGATCATGCGCGTGTGGGTGAAGATTGCCTGCTGCACGCGCATGTCACGCTTTATCATCGATGCGAAATTGGCAACCGCGCGATTCTGCATTCGGGTTGCGTGATTGGCGCGGACGGGTTCGGATTTGCGCCGAATGCGGGCGGCTGGGAAAAAATCCCGCAGATTGGACGCGTGCTGATTGGCGACGATGTGGAAGTCGGCGCCTGCACCACCATCGATCGCGGCGCACTGGAAGACACGGTTGTCGAAGAAGGCGTCAAACTCGACAACCTGATTCAGGTTGCACACAACGTTCGCATCGGTGCCCACACCGTGATCGCCGGTTGCACCGGTATCGCGGGGAGTGCCACGATCGGTCGCCAGTGCATGATCGGGGGCGCAGCGATGATCATCGGCCATATCGAGATTGCCGATGGCAGCCGCATTTCGACCAATACGCTGATTACAAAATCTTTGACCAAGCCGGGCACCTACACCGCTGCGTTACCGTTCTCCGAACATGCAGACTGGCAGAAAAATGCCGTCCACATGCGCAATCTGGACAAACTGGTGAAGCGCGTCAAACAGCTTGAAAAACGACTCAACGAACTTGAAAGCACATCATGATCATGGATATCGAGCAGGTGATGCAGTACCTGCCGCACCGCTACCCCTTTTTGCTGATCGACAGAATCACCGAGCTTGAGCTCGGAAAAACCGTGACTGCGATCAAAAATGTCACGATCAATGAGCCCTTTTTCCCCGGTCATTTCCCAGGTGCGCCGGTGATGCCTGGCGTGCTCATTCTGGAGGCGATGGCGCAGGCGGCGGCGATCCTGTCTTTCAAAACCAAAAACTACACGCCTGAACAGATCGGCGTCGTCTATTTTGCAGGGATTGACGGGGCGAGGTTCAAGAAGCCGGTTAAGCCGGGCGACCAATTGGTGCTCAAGGTGGATATCGTGCGTGAAATTCGTGGCATCTGGAAGTACACCGGTCGTGCCGAGGTGGATGGCAAGATGGTCGCCGAGGCCGAACTCATGGCGACCTTGCGCGACAAGCCCTGATATGGCGCTGATCCATCCCACTGCTCTGGTCGCCGCTGGGGCGCGGCTCGCCGATGATGTCGAGATCGGCCCTTACACCATCATTGGCGAGCACGTCGAGATTGGCGCCGGCACCACAATTGGCGCGCATGCCGTGATCACGGGTCATACCTCCATTGGCGTGCACAACCAGATCTTTCATTTTGTCTCGCTGGGCGAAGCGCCGCAGGACAAGAAATACGACGGCGAGCCGACCCGGCTTGAAATCGGCAACCACAACGTTATCCGCGAATTCTGCACCTTCAATACCGGCACGGTGCAGGATCGTGGCGTCACCAGCATCGGCTCCCACAACTGGATCATGGCCTACGTGCATATCGCGCATGACTGCGTGGTGGGGGACCGCACGATTTTCGCCAACAATGCCTCGCTGGCAGGGCACGCCGAAATCGGCGACTGGGCGATTCTGGGCGGCTTTACCGGCGTGCATCAGTTCTGCAAGATCGGCGCGCACGTGATGACGGGTATCTCCAGCATCGTATTCAAGGATATCCCGCCCTTTATCATGGCTTCGGGCCAGCCTGCCGCACCGCATGGCCTCAATAGCGAAGGCCTCAAGCGGCGCGGGTTTTCAGACGAGTCGCGGGCGGCCCTGAAGCGCGCCTACAAGATTCTGTATCGTGAAGGCAATACTTTGGCAGAGGCGCAGGCCAAGCTCGAACCCGAGGCGGCGAACCATGCCGAGGTGCAGCAACTGCTCGATTTTCTGGCGCGCGCCGAGCGCGGCATTATCCGGTGATTGACCTGGGAGTGATCGCCGGGGAAGCCTCTGGCGATCTGCTCGGTGCGCATTTCGTCGATGCCCTGAAACAGGCCTTTCCTGATCTGCGGGCTGCAGGCATTGCGGGGCCCCGCCTGATTGAGGCCGGTGTTGAAGCGATCTATCCCAGTGAAAAACTCGCAGTCAATGGCTATGTCGAAGTGCTGCGCCATCTGCCCGAGTTGCTGTGGATCCGTTCGCGTATGGTCCGATATTTCCTGCACGAGCGACCCCGTGTTTTCGTTGGCATCGACGCACCCGACTTCAATTTCACGCTGGAAACGAAACTAAAGCAGGCCGGCATTCCCACGGTGCACTTCGTCAGCCCGTCGATCTGGGCGTGGCGGCCCGAACGCATCCAGCGCATCAAGCAGGCCGTGTCGCACATGCTGGTGGTGTTTCCGTTTGAGGAAAAGATTTATCAGGACGCCGGCATCCCGGTCACCTATGTCGGCCATCCGCTGGCCGATGTGATCCCGCTGGAACCCGATACGGCTGCGGCGCGGGCGCAGCTGGGCCTGAATTCCGAAGGCCCGGTCATTGCCCTGTTGCCGGGCAGCCGGTTGGGCGAGGTGGCGCGTCACGCGCGGCTGATGCTCGACGCGGCCGTGCGTATCTGGCAACATCACCCGGAGGCCCAATTTGTCCTGCCCGCTGCAAGCGAGGGTGCCGCCCAGTTGATCCGGCGCGCGCAAGAAGGGCTGGAATTACCCTTGCACATTCTCGCGGGGCAGTCCTACACTGCACTGGCGGCGTGCGATGTAGCACTGGTCGCGTCGGGAACCGCCACGCTCGAGGCGGCGCTGTTCAAAAAGCCGATGGTGATCACCTACCGCATGCCCGCACTGACCGCACGCATGATGCTGAAAAAAGCGCTGCAGCCGTGGGTCGGGCTGCCGAACATACTGATGCGCGAGTTTGCCGTGCCGGAGCGGATCCAGGATGCCGCCACCCCCGACGCGCTGGCCAGCGATGCCCAGGAATGGCTGGACGACGCGCCGCGCCGGCTCGAGTTGATGGAAACGTTCCGCACCCTGCATTTGAACCTTCGCCAGAACGCCAGCGCGCGCATCGCTGACGCTCTGCAGCCCTATCTGGACTAACGCTATGGAGCTTCACTGGGGACCATTGGGCTTGTGCGGCGTGGACGAGGCAGGTCGGGGGCCGCTGGCCGGACCGGTGATGGCGGCCGCCGTCATGCTCGATCCCGATCGGCACATCGAGGGCCTGCGCGATTCAAAAAAACTGTCTGCTGACGCGCGTGAGCGTCTGGCCGATGATATCCGCAGGCACGCCGTCGCCTGGTGTGTGGCCGAGGCGAGCGTGGCCGAAATCGATCAGCTGAATATCCTGCACGCCACGATGCTGGCGATGCAGCGCGCCGTGGCCGGATTGGGGCATGCCCCTGACGAAGTGTGGGTCGACGGCAACCGCTGCCCCGACTGGGCGTGGCGTTCGAAGGCGGTGGTCAAGGGGGATGACAAGGTGGCGTCGATTGCTGCAGCGTCGATCCTGGCCAAAACGACACGCGATGAATTCATGCGCACGCTGCATAATGCACACCCCGCTTACGGATTTGACCGGCACATGGGCTATGGGACCGCCGCGCATATGGCTGCATTGCAGGCTCATGGCGCGTGCCCGCAGCATCGGCGCAGCTTTGCACCGGTTAAACGCGTTCTTGATTGCCCCCCGTTGTTCTGAAAGGAAATGATATGAAACTGGCTTTGTTGCTACATGTTGTAAGCGTCGTCGTCTGGGTTGGCGGCATGTTCTTCGCCTACATGGCGTTGCGTCCGGTAGCCGCCGGCGTGCTGGAAGCACCGCAGCGGTTGACGTTGTGGGCCGGCGTGTTTGGCAAGTTTTTTCCGTGGGTGTGGGCATCGGTGGCGCTGATTCTGCTCAGCGGCCTGTATCTGCTGATGCTGTTCGGCGCAAGCGCGGCGCAGCATTATGTGATGACCATGGTGGCGCTAGGCGTGGTGATGATGCTGATATATGCGCACGTGTTTTTTGCGCCCTACAAGAAACTCAAGCGCGCAGTCGCCGAGCAGGACTGGAAAACCGGTGGCGCCGCGCTGGCGCTTATTCGCAAGCTGATCGGCATCAACCTCAGCCTGGGGCTGCTGACGATTGTGGCCGTCTATCTGGGCCGCTGAGCCCGTAAAACTTATCCGGTCAGCGGCTCGCGTCGGAAAGGGCTGTCGAGTTCGTTCATGTAATGGCCGATGGCGTCGGTTTCGCGTTCCAGAAAGCGGTCGATGGCTTCGCGGAATTCGGCATTTTCCAGCCAGTGCCAGGAGTGCGTGGCAGCCGGAACGAGGCCGCGCGCGAGTTTGTGCGCGCCTTGCGCGCCTCCTTCAAATGCCTGCAGGCCGTGTGCGATCGCGTATTCGATACCCTGCTGGTAACAGGTTTCAAAGTGCAGGCCGGGCACATATTCCAGCGTGCCCCAGTGGCGGCCATAGAGCCGCTGGCTGTCTTTCACGCAGAACGAGCAGGCAACCGGCGCACCGTCCTTGTCTGCAATGATCAGCAGCAGGTTGTCCGGCATCGTCTCGCGCAGCTTGGCAAAAAAGGCTCGGTTGAGATGCGGCTCGCTGCGGTGGCGGTCGTAGGTGTCGGCGTAGCAGCGCATGAAATGATCCCAATCCGCATCGGTGCTGTCGCGGCCTTCGACCCAGCGGAAGGTGACGCCGAGTGTGTCCAGCTTCTTCCGCTCCTGGCGGATTTTCTTGCGCTTGTCGTGCGTCATGGCGGCAAGAAAATCGTCGAAGCTGACGTAGCCCGCGTTCTGCCAGTGGAACTGGAAGCCGCTGCGATGCATTAAGGATGTTGCGTTGAGCGCAGCATGGTCGGGTGGCGTGGGGAACAGGATGTGGAAGGACGACAGCCCCATTTCTTGCGTCAATTTGAGTGCCGTCTGAATCAGCGTCGTGCGATCGGCGTCGTTTGTTGCCAGCAGGCGCGCGCCGGGCACCGGCGAGAACGGCACGCAGCACACCAGCTTGGGATAGTAGTTGAGCCCGTGGCGGCGGTAGGCGTCGGCCCACGCCCAGTCGAATACGAACTCGCCCCAGGAATGGTGCTTGATGTAGAGCGGCATCGCGGCTTCCAGCCGGTCGTTGCGGAACAGGGCCAGATGCGCAGGTTCCCAACCGATCTCGGGGCCAACACAGCCGGTGGTTTCCAGTGCATGCAAAAAGGCGTGGTGCAGGAAGGGCGAGTCGCCGGCGAGGGCGTCCCACGCCGCCGGATCCAGATCGGTCATGCGCGAAACCACACGAATGACGACCTCAGCGGCTTCCGCATCGGAGGGCTTTGCTTCAAAATGCGCGTTTTGGCGAGCTTTCATTACACCTATGAACCTGCACGAGTATCAGGCCAAGCAAGTATTGCGGTCGGGCAACATTACCACGCCCCGCGGCATCCCCGCGGCAAGCGCAGAGGCGGCCGTGGCGGCAGCGACCGAACTGGGCGGCGAAGCCTGGGTGGTCAAGGCGCAAATCCACGCCGGCGGGCGCGGCAAGGCGGGCGGGGTCAAGGTGGTCAAGAGCCTCGATGCGGTGCGGTCGATGGCCGTGTCGCTGCTCGGCACCCAGTTGGTGACGATTCAGAACGCTCCCGATGGACAGCCGGTGAATCAGGTGCTGGTGGAAGAAACCCTTCCGATCGCGCGCGAACTGTACCTGTCGCTGCTGGTGGATCGCGAAACCGAGCGGCTGGCCATCGTGGCCTCGGCGTCGGGCGGAATGGACATCGAGGAAGTCGCGCACGCCACCCCGGAGAAAGTTCTGACGGAAATCTGCGACCCGCTGCTGGGCGTGCAGGCTTTCCAGTGCCGCGCGCTGGCGTTTGCACTGGAATTGACGGGCGAGGCCTACAAAGACTTCTGCCGCCTGTTGCCCCAGTTGGTTCGCGTGTTCGTCGCCAACGACCTGAGCCTGCTTGAGATCAATCCGCTGGTGGTGACGAGCGATAACCGCGTGTTGCCGCTCGACTGCAAGATGAGTGTGGACGACAACGCGCTGTATCGCCGCAAGCAGCTGGCCGAGTTGCGCGACGACAGCCAGATCGACGCCAAGGAGGCCGCGGCCAACGCGGCCAACGTGAATTATGTTGCGCTCACCGGCAACATCGGCTGCATGGTCAACGGCGCCGGGCTGGCGATGGCGACGATGGACCTGATCCAGCTCGAAGGCGGGTCGCCGGCCAACTTCCTCGACGTCGGTGGCGGCGCCACGCCGGAAACCGTGGCGCAGGGTTTCAAGATCATCCTGCTCGACCCGAACGTGCGCGCCGTGCTGATCAACATCTTTGGCGGCATCGTGCGTTGCGATGTGATCGCCGAAGGCATCATTCAGGCAGTGCAGGAGGTCGGCGTGAAAGTGCCGGTGATCGTTCGCCTTGAAGGCACTAATGCCGAACAGGGCCGCGCCCTGCTGGCCGAATCGGGACTGGCCATCCTCGCTGCGGAAAGCCTGACTCAGGCGGCCCAACTCGCGGTGGAGAAAGCGCAATGAGCATCCTCGTCAATCAAGAGACCAAGGTCATCTGCCAGGGCTTCACTGGCAAGCAGGGCAGCTTTCATTCCGAACAGGCAATTGCTTACGGCACTCGCATGGTCGGCGGCGTGACGCCCGGCAAGGGCGGCCAGACGCATCTCGACCTGCCGGTGTTCAACACCGTGCGCGATGCGGTGCGGCAGACCGGCGCGCAGGCGACAATGATCTATGTGCCGGCGGCGTTTGCGGCAGATTCGATCCTGGAAGCGGCCGATGCGGGGATCGAGGTCATCGTTTGCATCACCGAAGGCATCCCGGTGCTCGACATGCTGAACGTGAAAGCCGCGCTCAGGGCCAACGGCGCGAAGCTGATCGGTCCCAACTGCCCCGGCATCATCACCTCGGGCGAATGCAAGATCGGCATCATGCCCGGTGTCATTCACCAGAAGGGCACCATCGGCATCGTCTCGCGCTCCGGCACGCTGACCTACGAAGCGGTGCACCAGACCACGCAACTGGGGCTGGGGCAGTCGACCTGCGTCGGCATCGGCGGCGATCCGATCAAGGGACTCGATTTCATCGACTGTCTCCACATGTTCGAGGCCGACCCGCAGACCGAAGCGGTAATCCTGGTCGGCGAGATCGGCGGAAGCCGTGAGGAAGAAGCCGCCGAGTTCATTCGCTTCAACATGAATAAACCGGTGGCCGCTTACATCGCCGGGCGCACCGCGCCCAAAGGCAAGCGGATGGGCCACGCGGGTGCGATCATCGCCGGCGGTTCTGGCACGGCCGACGCGAAGATTCGCGCACTGGAAGCCGCCGGGGTGGTCGTTGCACAAAGCCCGGCAGGGCTGGGCGAAGCCGTCCAACTGGCGCTCGGCGCGCGATGAAACCCCGTCAATGAAACTCGGCATTGCCCAACTCAATCTCCTGGTCGGCGACATTGCCGGCAATGCGGCCAAACTTCTGGCTGCGGCGCAGGAGGCGCAGGCGGCCGGCGCACACCTGCTGCTCACCCCCGAGATGTCGATTTGCGGCTATCCGGCGGAAGATTTGGTGCTGCGGCGCGATTTCACCACGGTATGCGAAGCGGCTTTGAATCAACTGGCAAAGGATGCCCCGCCCGAACTCGCGCTGATCGTCGGCTATCCGGAACGCGCGGACGGCAAACTGTTCAATGCTGCAGCACTGTTGCGCGGCGGACGGGTCGAAGCGGTGTATCGCAAGCACCACTTGCCGAACCATTCCGTGTTCGACGAACGGCGCGTGTTCGACAGTGACGACACGCCCTGCGTGTTTGCCTGCGGCGGGCTCAACTTCGGCCTCAACATCTGCGGCGACATATGGGAACCCGGCCCAGTATTGCGCGCCATGGAAGCCGGCGCGGACTGGCTGCTGGTGCCGAACGCCTCGCCGTTTCATCTCAACAAGGAACGCGAGCGCTATGCTGTCGCGCGGGCAAGACTGGTTGAAGCGGCATTGCCGATGGTGTACGCCAATATGGTGGGCGGGCAGGACGAACTGGTGTTTGATGGCGCCTCGTTTGCCCTGGGGCTCGGGGGAGAGGTGGCGGTGCAGTGTCCGGCCTGGCGCGAGGGCGTGTTTTATCTGGACATCGATGATGCCGACTGCAGCGGCCCCAGCCACGCGTTGCCCACTGAGGACGCGGCGGCCTACGAGGCACTGGTGATGGCGGTGCGAGATTACACCAACAAGAACGGATTCAAGGGCATCCATCTGGGCCTGTCAGGCGGGATCGATTCGGCGCTGACGCTGGCGATCGCCACCGATGCGCTGGGCGCGGACAGGGTGCACGCAGTGATGATGCCGTCGGATTACACCGCTTCGATCAGCGTTGAGGATTCGCGTGACATGGTGCAGCGTCTCGGGGTGCGCTATTCCGAAATCGCGATCAAGCCGATTTTCGATGCTTTTGTGGCGCAACTGGCGGGTGAGTTTGCCGGATTGAAAACGGACACCACAGAAGAAAATCTGCAGGCGCGCGCGCGCGGTACGCTGCTGATGGCGCTATCGAACAAGTTGGGCACCCTGGTGCTGACCACCGGCAACAAGAGCGAGATGGCCACCGGTTATGCCACGCTGTATGGCGACATGGCGGGCGGATTTGCCGTGTTGAAGGATGTCTCGAAAACGCTGGTGTATCGGCTGGCGAATTACCGCAACAGCCTGTCCAGCGTGATCCCGCAACGCATTATCGACCGTCCACCTTCGGCCGAACTTCGCCCTGACCAGACCGACCAGGACAACCTACCGCCATACGATATGCTTGATGCAATTCTGGAGGCCTATGTCGAGCGTGACCTGTCCGCGTACGATATCGTTTCGATGGGCCATGATCCCGCCGTCGTTCGCAAGGTCATCCGCATGGTCGACCTTGCCGAATACAAGCGTCGCCAGGCGCCGCCCGGCCCGCGCATCTCGCCCCGCAATTTCGGCAAGGACCGCCGCTACCCGATCACCTCTAAATACCGCCCCGAAGGAGACCTCAAGTGAAGAAAATTGAAGCCATCATCAAGCCGTTCAAGCTCGACGAAGTCCGTGAAGCCCTGTCCGAGATTGGCGTGTCCGGCCTGACCGTGACCGAAGTCAAGGGCTTTGGCCGTCAGAAGGGCCACACCGAGCTGTATCGAGGTGCCGAGTATGTGGTGGATTTCCTGCCCAAGGTGAAGGTGGAAGTTGTCATTGCCGAGAGCCAGCTGGATCGCGCGATGGAGGCGATTATCAATGCCGCGCGCACCGGCAAAATCGGCGACGGCAAGATTTTCGTGAGCTCGGTAGAACAAGTCGTGCGGATTCGCACCGGCGAATCGGGCGAAGCCGCGATTTAAATTGAATCCAGACCGGGCCTGGGCCTATTACCAGAACCGGTACCAGGCCTTCCCTTCGGTGCTGACGCCCTTGGCGTAATTGCTGTTGGGGAAGTTGAGCTGCAGCACGCGTTGCGCGTCGTCGCGCAGGTCGGTGAGCTTCAGCTTGTCGTAGGACACCACCATGATTGCCAGCGCTTCTTCCAGCGCGGGTGCTTCCGGGTAGGTTTTCAGCACCTCTTTGGCCCGGTTGGCGGCGGCCACCCAGGCTTCGCGCTTCAGGTAATACTTGGCGACATGGACTTCGTTGCCCGCCAGCGCATTGACCAGATACTTCATGCGGGCGGTCGAGTCGACGGCGTACTTGCTGTCGGGGAAACGGGTCACCAGTTCCTTGAACGCCACAAATGCATCGCGTGCGGCCCGGGGGTCGCGCTCGCTCATGTCCTGATCGACCAGGTTGCCCAGATAGCCGAGGTCGTCGTTAAAATTCGCCAGGCCCTTCAGATAGTAGGCGTAATCGACGTTAGGGTGATTGGGGTGTAACTTGATGAAACGGTCGCATGCAGCAATCGCCGAAATGGGCTCGTTGTCCTTGTAATAGGCGTAGGCAACCTCGAGTTGCGACTGCTGGGCGAACTTCCCGAAGGGGTAGCGTGACTCCAGCGTTTCGAACAGTTTGATAGCACGCTCGAAATTGCCCTCGTTGAGTTCGTTCTTGGCTTCGGAATAGAGCTTTTGCGCCGACCAGCCTGAAGTTTCATCCTTCACCTCGGGTAGCAGGCCGCAGCCCCCCAGCGTGAGCACGGCGGCCAGCAATACGCTGCCCACCACCTGATTGAATGCGTTAAAACCGGAAAAGCGTTGCTTAAGCATGGGAAAAGACACAGAAAATTCGTCGGATGATTATAAGGGAAATACCGAAAGCGACATCCGCGAACTGGTGATTCCCGATGAGCAGGGTGGGCAACGCCTGGATCAGGCGCTGTCGGCCCTGCTGCCGGAGTTTTCGCGCACCCGCATCCAGAACTGGATTCGCGCCCGCCGGATCGAAGTGGACGACGGTTTTGCCACCACCCGGATGAAGGTCAACGGCGGCGAGTCGGTACGGGTCGAGATCGAGCCCGACCCCAACGCCACGCCAGACGCGCCCGAAGCCATCCCGCTCGATATCGTGTATCAGGACTCGATGCTGCTGGTCGTCAACAAGCCGGTTGGCCTGGTGGTGCATCCCGGCAGCGGCAATCGCCAGGGCACGCTGTTGAATGCCCTGTTGCACTGGGTGCCGCAGGTGGCCGAGTTGCCGCGCGCCGGCATCGTGCACCGGCTGGACAAGGACACCTCTGGCCTGCTGGTCGTCGCCAAAACCCTGAGGGCGCATACCGATCTGGTGCGCCAACTCCAGGCGCGCACCGTCAAACGCGAGTATCTTGCCCTGGTCTATGGCGAGGTCGACCGTCCCGGCGTTGTCGATGCCCCGCTGGCACGCGACCCGCACAATCGCACCAAGCGCACCGTACACAGCATGGGCAAACAGGCGATCACCCATTACGAGCCCGTTGAGCGATTTCCCGGCATCAGTCTGTTGCGCTGCAAGCTTGAAACCGGTCGTACCCATCAGATCCGGGTCCACATGCAGCATATCGGCCACCCGCTGGTGGGCGAACAGGTGTATTCCGCCAGCCGCCGCCATCACCACAAGATCCCGTTCCATCGCCAGGCGCTGCACGCCGAACGGCTGGGCCTGATCCATCCGATCACCCACGAATTCATGCAGTGGGAATGCCCCCTGCCGCCCGATTTCGCCGAGATCCTCGAGCGGCTGCGCGCGAACACCGACTGGGCAAAATGAAGCAGGTCGTTCCCGATTGGCCCGCGCCGCTTCGGGTCAAGAGTCTGATGACAACCCGCGAGGGGGGCGTCAGTTTTCCCCCATGGGCCAGTTTCAACCTCGGCGACCATGTCAACGACGATCCTGCCCACGTGGCAGCCAACCGTGCGCGCCTGCGCCAGCACCTGCCGTCCGGGCCGACGTGGCTGAAGCAGGTGCACAGTGCCACGGCAGTCGAGGCCGGAGCAGGGCCGGTTGAGGCGGATGCCGCCTTCACCCGCCAGCCGGGCCTGGTCTGCGCGGTCCTGACCGCGGACTGTCTGCCGGTGCTGTTCTGCGACCGCACGGGCAGCGTCGTGGCCGCCGCGCATGCGGGCTGGCGCGGGCTGGCGGACGGCGTACTGGAAGCGACCGTGGCGGCCATGCAGGTGCCGCCGGGGGACATCCTCGCCTGGATGGGGGCGGCTATCGGCCCGCAGGCATTCGAAGTGGGCGACGAGGTGCGGCAGGCGTTTGTCGCCCGGCATCCCGAGGCCGCCGAGGCCTTTGTGCCGCATGCACCGGGCAAGTGGCTCGCCGATATCTATCGGCTGGCGCGTATCCGCCTCGCGCATGTCGGGGTCAAGGCGGTGTATGGCGGCGGGCGCTGCACCTTCAGTGAGGCGGACCGCTTCTTTTCCTATCGCCGCGACGGCGAGACCGGGCGCATGGCCGCGCTGATCTGGCTTGAGCCTTAAAAATCGTCCCGTATCCTCAGATAGCGTGGAAAGCGCGGCAAGCCCTTTTTCGTCAGGTGCTGATAGCGATACGTGATGCGCGTGCCGATCGGCGGCGGCTGACGCCGCAGCGCATCGGTCAGGCCGCTGCCGAGCTGGAACCGCTTGCCATCCGGCATTTCCACTTGCAGCGCACCGGTCATGCCCTGGTACTTTCCCTCGCCCGGCGAGTAGCCCACCACCACCGCCTCGGCATCCTGCCAGGGCTTCAGTTTCAGCAATGCCTCGCTGCGACCGGTGACATAGGGCGCGTCGGCGCGGTGCAGCATCAGGCCTTCGCCGCCGGCATCCACGATGGCCTGCATGCGGCGCATCACTTCGGCCCTGTCGGACACGCGCGACTGCTCGATGGCCTGCAGCCAGGGTACGCCGGCCTGCGCGATGAGGGCCTGCATCTGCTGGATGCGCGCACTGAAGTCGCCCGCTGCACCGGGCAATTCGAATACGAGGTAGCGCAACTGCCGCCATTCCGCATCCACCGGATCGATGCGGCGCACGGTGCCCGACAGGGCATCGAACTGTCCCGCGACCGATCCACAATTCGCTATTCAGCGCGGCAGCTGGAAAGCGCGCGGTAAACCATGCCGGCGCAAGCACGATACCGCCGCCGCGGAAGCGCAGGGTGCGACCATCCCACTGGGCGCGCACGCCGTCGAACTTCTCGCTGATCCAGTATCGGGCGAGATCGACGTCGGCGGTCAGCACTTCGGCCAGCAGCATGGCCGGGGCGGCGGGCGGGGGGCGCTCCACGCCGGTGAAGGCGCAGCCAGCGTCCCCAGCAACAGCCACAGCGCCAGCACCATGCGCTTCAATCCAGCCATTTGTGCAGAAACTGCGCGTGGCCCATGGCGGGGTCGAGCTGATAGGCGGTGAATCCCAGCCGGTGATACAAGGCGCGGGCGGACACATTGCCGTCCAGTACTTCGAGCGTGAGCTTGCAGGCGCCGCGCTCGACGGCAATGGCTTCGACCTCGCTGAACATGCGGGCCGCAATGCCGCGCCCGCGATGGCTGGAGACGACCACCACGTCGTGCACGTTGACCAGCGGACGGCAGGCAAAGGTGGAAAAGCCCTCAATCGCGTTGACCAGCCCCACCGGCGAGGCGCCGTCGAACGCCAGCACGCTGAAGACGAATGGCCGTGCGGCGAGGGCGCGAATCAGATTGTCGCGGGCAAATGCGCTCAGCGGCGTGCCGCCCCCTGCCGGGTCGCGCGCGTAGAGATCGAGCAGGCTGAGCAGGGCGGCGGCATGCGCCGGGTCGTCGTAGCGGGTGCGGACGATTTCAAGCATCGGTGTCGATGCGCATCGACAGGTCCACCGCCCGGACATGCTTGGTCAGCCCGCCGATGGAAATGCGATCCACCCCGGTTTCGGCGACCGCGCGCACCGTCTCCAGCGTGATGTTGCCCGAAGCCTCCAGTTGCGCGCGGCCAGCCGCCAGCTTCACTGCCTCGCGCATCTGCGCCAGGCTGAAATTGTCTAGCAGGATCAGCTCGGCCCCGCCCGCGAGTGCGTCCTGCAACTGGTCCAGCGTTTCCACCTCGATCTGCACGCTGACACGGCCGCCCGCCAGTTTGAACGCAGCTTCCAGCACTGGCGCGATGCCGCCTGCGGCCGCAATGTGATTTTCCTTGATCAGGATGCCGTCGTACAGCCCCCCCCGCTGGTTCTGACCGCCGCCCACCCGCACCGCGTATTTCTGGGCGATACGTAGGCCGGGCAGGGTTTTTCGGGTGTCGAGAATGACCGCCCGCGTGCCCGCCACCGCCTCGACGTAGGGCCGGGTGGCCGTCGCCACGGCAGACAGGGTTTGCAGAAAGTTCAGCGCAGGTCGTTCGGCGGTCAGCAGCGCGCGGGCATGGCCCGTCAGTTCGACCAACACCGTGCCCGCCTCGACCTGCTCGCCTTCTGCCACCTGCCAGGCGATCCGGCAATCCGGGTCGAGCGCCCGAAAACAGGCGTCAAACCAGGGACGGCCCGCGATCACGGCGGCTTCGCGGGTGATGACGCGGGCGTGGGTGGTTTGCGTGCCCGGAATGAGTTGGGCGGTGAGGTCGCCGCTGCCGACATCTTCGTCGAGCGCGTGCGCAACGTCCGACAGGACCTGCTCTATATTCAATTCAGACATGAAGGGTTGAAAACGTCCGGATAGCCATCATTTAGGTGACATTGAATATACCTTAAGCACGAGGCCCACCATGCGATTTGACAAGCTCACCACCCAGTTCCAACAGGCGTTCTCCGATGCGCAAAGCCTGGCCATCGGCGGCGACCATGCCTATATCGAGCCACAGCATCTGCTGCTGGCGCTGCTCAATCAGGAAGGCGGCGGCGCATCGTCGATCCTGTCGCGCGCAGGCGCAAAGGTGCCCGCGCTGAAATCGGCCTTGACGCAGGCCTTGACGCGCCTGCCCAAGATCGAAGGCCACGGCGGCGAGGTGACGATTTCGCGCGACCTCAACAACCTGCTGAACCTCACCGACAAGGAGGCGATGAAGCGCAACGATGCCTACATCGCGTCCGAACTGTTCCTGCTGGCGGCGCTGGACGACAAGGGCGAAACCGGGCGCCTGCTCAAGCAGCATGGCGCTCAGAAAGCGGCGCTGGAACAGGCCATTCAATCCGTGCGCGGCGGCGAGGGCGTGACTTCGCAGGAAGCCGAAGGCCAGCGCGAGGCGCTCGCCAAATACACGCTCGACCTGACCGAACGCGCCCGCGACGGCAAGCTCGACCCGGTTATCGGGCGTGACGACGAAATCCGCCGCTCGATCCAGATCCTGCAGCGCCGCACCAAGAACAACCCGGTGCTGATCGGCGAACCGGGTGTCGGCAAAACGGCAATTGTGGAAGGTTTGGCGCAGCGGATTGTGAATGACGAAGTGCCCGAGACGCTGAAAGGCAAGAAAGTGCTGGTGCTCGACCTGGCCGCGCTGCTGGCCGGTGCCAAATACCGCGGCGAATTCGAGGAGCGGTTGAAAGCCGTGTTGAAGGAACTGGCGATGGATCCGGGTCGCTACATCGTCTTTCTCGATGAGTTGCACACGCTGGTGGGCGCAGGCAAGGCCGAAGGCGCGATGGACGCTGGCAACATGCTGAAACCGGCGCTGGCGCGCGGCGAACTGCACCTGATCGGCGCGACCACGCTCGACGAATACCGCAAGCACATCGAAAAGGACGCCGCGCTGGAGCGCCGCTTCCAGAAGGTGCTGGTCGACGAACCCAGCGTCGAATCGACCATCGCCATCCTGCGTGGCCTGCAGGAGCGCTACGAACTGCACCACGGCGTCGAGATTACCGACCCGGCGATCATCGCCGCTGCCGAGCTGAGCCATCGTTACATCACCGACCGCTTCCTGCCCGACAAGGCGATCGACCTGATCGACGAAGCCGCCGCGCGGATCAAGATGGAAATCGATTCCAAGCCGGAGGTGATGGACAAGCTCGACCGCCGCATCATCCAGCTGAAGATCGAGCGCGAGGCGGTCAAGCGCGAAACCGACGAGGCTTCGAAAAAGCGGCTCGGCCTGCTTGAAGAGGAAATCGACAAGCTCGGCCGCGAATACGCCGACCTTGAAGACGTCTGGAAGTCCGAGAAATCCCAGGTGCAGGGCAGTGCCCACATCAAGGAAGAAATCGACAAGCTGCGCGGCGAGATGATCGACCTGCAGCGCCAGGGCAAGCTCGACAAGGTCGCCGAGATTCAATACGGCAAGCTGCCCGCGCTGGAAGCGCAGCTCAAGCACGCCGAACAGGCCGACGCCAAGCCTGCGTTCAAGCTGTTGCGCACCGAAGTCGGCGCCGAGGAAATCGCCGAGGTCGTCTCGCGCGCGACCGGTATCCCGGTGTCCAAGATGCTGCAAGGCGAGCGCGACAAGCTGCTGCACATGGAAGAAAAACTGCACAGTCGCGTGGTGGGGCAGGACGAAGCCGTGCGCGTCGTATCGGACGCCATCCGCCGCTCGCGCGCCGGCCTCTCCGACCCCAACCGGCCGCTCGGTTCCTTCCTGTTCCTCGGCCCCACCGGCGTGGGCAAGACCGAACTGTGCAAGACGCTGGCCGAATACCTGTTCGATTCAGCCGACCACATGATCCGCATCGACATGAGCGAGTTCATGGAGAAGCATTCGGTTGCGCGCCTGATCGGCGCGCCACCCGGCTACGTCGGTTATGAAGAGGGTGGCTACCTGACCGAAGCGGTGCGCCGCAAGCCCTACTCCGTCATCCTGATGGACGAGGTCGAGAAGGCCCACCCGGACGTGTTCAACGTGCTGCTGCAGGTGCTCGACGACGGCCGCCTGACCGACGGCCAGGGCCGCACCGTGGACTTCCGCAACACCGTGATCGTGATGACCTCCAACCTCGGCAGCCAGATGATCCAGCAGATGGCGGGGGACGATTATCAGGTGGTGAAGCTCGCCGTGCTGGGCGAAGTGAAGTCCTATTTCCGGCCCGAGTTCATCAACCGCATCGATGAGGTTGTCGTGTTCCACGCGCTGGACGAGAAACACATCGCCAGCATCGCGCGCATCCAGTTGCAGGGCCTTGAAAAGCGGCTGGCGCAGATGGAAATGAAGCTGGAAATCAGCGATGCCGCGCTGGCCGAAATCGCCAAGGCCGGATTCGATCCGCTATACGGCGCGCGCCCGCTCAAGCGTGCCATTCAGAGCGAACTCGAAAATGCTTTGGCGCGCGAAATCCTCGGCGGGCAGTTTGCCGCCAAGGACACCATCCGGGTGGACGCGAAGGATGGCGTGTTCAGTTTCGAGAAGGCTACGCCACAAGCGGCTTGAGCAGACCAGGCAGGGTGAACGAGAGGGCGGATTCCGCCCTCTTTTTTTGTGCGCCCGGCACGGGCGCACTCTTGGAGGTGAAAGTCCTCCCGTAAGTTGATCACAGCGAACGAAGCGAAGCGCAACTGCATGAGGGTGACTGAGTGTGGGGAGGAAGCGTGGAGCGAAGCTGCGAGCCGATGGACAAGAACCGGAGAGCCTGCCCCGCGAAGCGCTTTGGGCATAGAAGGCGTTGCCGAGCAGGGCGATCGGGCGAAATTCCGCGAAGCTCTCGTGATCAAGGCGAGGCGGCGTAGATCCGGCGGTTGTGCAGCGAAGGAGTGCGTTCTTACCCGGGGAGATCTCGCCTCGTGGCTGAAAGGCCGACGCCGCAAGGCGGAGCGAGAAGTCAGCAGAGGCCGTATTAGCTGCCGGTAGTGGGCGAAGGGCCGAACGAGGAGAAGTGTTCGAGACCATGTCGATGTTGAACGCAAAGCGTCAGATGTCTGCGAAAGTGGAGCGGGCAGGCGTAGCGCACGGTGAAGCCGGGCGCGATCCTGCCAGCGACGAAGCGTCCAGCCCGCGACAGGACACCGAGAGCACAGGGTCGGGACTGCTTCAGGCAGTACTGACGAGAGAGAACCTGCGGCAAGCGTGGAAACGGGTCAAAGCCAACAAAGGGGCGGCGGGCGTGGATGGTCTGGACATTGACCAGACCGCACGCCACCTCGTTACCGCGTGGCCGACGATACCTGTCGGGATGGAAAGCCTACTTCGGGTTGGCGCAAACACCGGGAATCTGGCGCACGCTGGATGAATGGCTGCGGCACCGATTAAGGGCGATCCAGCTCAGGCACTGGAGGCGGGGTAGCACGATCTACCGGGAACTGATCAACCTGGGCGCGGCCGAGCATGTGGCGAAACGCGTGGCACAAAATGC
>JAWOJD010000013.1:0-3038 GCA_046484355.1 Thiobacillus sp. | reverse complement strand
CGACGGCGCCAAACACGCGGCGGCGGTGATCAAACTGCTGGTGACGCGGCTGCGCGAGGCGTGGCCCGAGGTCAGGATCGTCGTGCGCGGCGACTCGGGATTCTGCCGGCAACGGCTGATCCGCTGGTGCGAGCGGCATGGCGTGGGCTACGTGATTGGCGTGGCGAGAAATGCCAGGCTGCACAAGGCGGCTCAAGCGTGGGAGGCCGAGTGCATATTCTGGAGCAACGTGAACACCCATTCTGGGCGAACGTGAACAGTGATTCTGGGCGAACGTGAACACCGATTCTGCTCGAACGTGAACACTTTTTGCCACCCACCAGAATGGGTGTTCACGTTGCCAGAATCACTGTTCACGATGCCAGAACCTGGCGCGATTGTGCTGGAACTTAACCTGTAATTGCTGAAGCATCCCCGAGTTTTGGAGGGGTTATGCCTGCAGTAAGGAGTTCCATGCGCAAGATCAAAGACGTACTGCGCCTCAAGCACGAAGCCCGATTGAGTTGTCGGCAAATTGCTGCCAGCTTGAAGCTGTCGATCGGGGTTGTTTCCAAATTCACCCGGGCGGCTGAAGCTGCCGGATTGTCATGGCCGCTGCCGGATGGCCTGGATGACAGCACACTGGAAGCGCGATTGTTTCCACCAAGCACGACCGCGTGCGAGCATCTCATGCCGGACTGCGCTCACGTCCATCGGGAGTTGCGCCGTAAAGGCGTGACGCTGATGCTGTTGTGGGAAGAGTATCGACTATCTTGCCCGACGGGTTTGGCCTACCAGTACGCGCAGTTCTGCGTGCATTACCGCCAGTACCGCAGCCGCCTCAAGCTCACCATGCGCCAAACCCACAAGGTCGGCGAGAAGCTGTTCATCGACTACAGCGGTGATGGCGTCCCGATTGTGGATCCTCAAACTGGCGAGATTCGTCGTGCCCAAATCTTCGTGGCGGTGCTCGGTGCGTCCGGCTACACTTTCGCCGAAGCCACGCTGAGCCAGAAGCTGCCAGACTGGATCGGCTCGCACGTCAGGGCATTCAGTTTCTTCGGTTGCCTACCTGCGATCCTGGTGCCAGACAATCTCAAATCAGCGGTGACGCGCCCCTGCTTCTACGAGCCGGAACTCAACACCACCTATGCCGACCTGGCACGCCACTATGGCGTGGCGATCATCCCGGCGCGCCCCTATAAGCCACGCGACAAAGCCATGGTGGAACTGGGCGTGTTGCTGGTACAACGTTGGATCACGGCTCGCCTGCGCCGCCACACCTTCTTCAGCCTGCACGAGCTGAACCAGAGCATCGGCGAACTGCTGCAAAGCCTGAACGAGCGCCCATTCCAGAAGAACAAGCTGGAATCCCGTCGTTCGCAGTTCGACAGCCTTGACCGACCGGCCATGAAGCCCCTTCCCGCACAGCCCTACGAGTACGCCGAATGGAAGAAAGCGAAGGTCAACATCGACTATCACATCGAGCTGGATCGCCACTATTACAGCGTGCCATTCCAGCTGGCCCGAAGCCAGGTGGAGGTGCGCCTGACTGCTGCCGTGGTGGAAGTGCTGCACCACGGTCAACGTGTCGCCTCGCACGCCAGGAGTCCGCTGGCAGGCCGACACACCACGGTCACGGAACACATGCCCAAGGCACACCAGAAGCATCTGGAATGGACGCCGCAGCGACTTCTGAACTGGGGCGAACGCATCGGCCCGGCGACCTGTTCCATCATTCGTCGCCTGCTGGAAGACAAGCCCCATCCCGAGATGGGCTATCGCTCCTGCCTGGGGGTGTTCGGCCTGGCCCGGCGCTATGGCGAAGACCGGCTGGAGGCGGCCTGTGCACGGGCGCTCGTCATCGGATCACCGAAACGCAAGACGCTGCAGTCGATTCTGCAGGCGGGACTGGATCGTCATGCCGACCTGTTCCCTGACACGGCCGCGCCATTGCCTGCGCATGGCAACGTGCGCGGCCCGGATTACTACCACTGAACCAGAAATGAGTGCGCCGATGCCCACACGCCGGCGCCACCCCCCCCACGACAAGGAGTTACCATGCTGCATCAACACACCCTGACCACCCTCAAGACCCTCAAGCTGCCCGGCATGGCGGCGGCTTTCGAAGAGCAGCTCATTCAGCCCGTGACGCAGTCGCTGTCATTCACTGACCGCTTCGGACTCATCGTCGACCGGGAAGCGAGCCACCGCGACAACCAGCGGCTTGGACGATTGCTGAAGAACGCACGCTTGAAACACAACGCCTGCGTGGAGGACATCGATTACCGCGCGGGTCGAGGCCTGGACAAGTCCGTCATGGCCAGCCTGATCGGCGGGGAATGGATCCGGCAAGCCCAGAACCTGATCCTGACTGGCGCCACTGGATGCGGCAAGACCTGGATTGCGTGCGCTTTGGGCAATCAGGCCTGCCGACAAGGGATGTCCGTGCTGTACGCCCGAACATCGCGCTTGATGGAGGAATTGAAACTGGCGCATGCGGACGGCAGCTTCCGCAAACGGCTGGCGCAAATGGCCAAGGTGGATCTGATGATTCTGGACGATTGGGGTCTATCCACCCTGACCCCGTCGGAGCGGCAGGATCTGCTCGAACTCATCGACGACCGCACCCGGAAATCCACCCTCATCACCAGCCAGATTCCGATCAATGCCTGGCACGATGTCATCGGCGAACCCACCCTGGCCGACGCAATTCTCGACCGCATCGTCCACCGCGCCCACACCATCGAAATGACAGGAGATTCCATGCGAAAAACCAAAAAAACTTGACCCAACGTGAACACCTGAAGTAAAAACCAAACACCAGCACAACACGCCGATCAGGTGTTCACGTTCGAGCAGAATGGATGTTCACGTTCAGCAGAATACGCAAGGTGAATCAGGCATTTCTGCTGCGGACAGGGAATCGACTCGTAGGCAGCGTAGAAGTCGGACACCAGGACTCCCTTGAAATCCTTCAGCAACACATGGACGATCTCGGCCTCCCGGCTCTCCGCTAGGACGTAAGCCACCTCGGTCATGTTGGTCAGAACCCAGAC
>JAWOJD010000011.1:0-11964 GCA_046484355.1 Thiobacillus sp. | reverse complement strand
CGACGGCGCCAAACACGCGGCGGCGGTGATCAAACTGCTGGTGACGCGGCTGCGCGAGGCGTGGCCCGAGGTCAGGATCGTCGTGCGCGGCGACTCGGGATTCTGCCGGCAACGGCTGATCCGCTGGTGCGAGCGGCATGGCGTGGGCTACGTGATTGGCGTGGCGAGAAATGCCAGGCTGCACAAGGCGGTTCAAGCGTGGGAGGCCGAGCTCGAAGCGGCCTTCGTCCGCGACGGCACGAAGCAGCGCGCGATCCATGAATTCCGCTACGCCGCTGATTCCTGGAACATCGAGCGGCGCATCGTCACCCGTCTGGAGTATGGCAGCCAGGGCATCAATCCGCGCTTCGTCGTCACCAATCTCGATTCTCCGGCCGACGCGCTCTACGACGGCCTGTACTGCCAGCGCGGCGAAGCCGAGAACCGGATCAAGGAAACCCAGCTTGACCTGTTTGGCACGCGCGCGAGCAGCCAGAAGTTTTACGCCAATTGGCTGCGCTGCCTGTTCTCGGCGCTGGCGTATACGCTGATGCAGCGCCTGAAGGAGATGGCGCTGGCCGGAACCGAACTTGCCCGCGCGAGTTCGGCGACGATCCGCGTGAAGCTCCTGAAGATTGGCGCGGCGGTGATTCGCAACACCCGGCGCATCCGCATCCTGTTCGCCTCGCATCATCCGTTGCGCGAGGTCTTCCTCGTCGCCGCCCGCGCATTGGCCTCTCCGTAACCCATTCCGAGTGCGTCCCCGACATGCTGACGCTTCGGGGGTTGGGGGTGGTTTACCCTCAACACATCAAATTGCTCAATATTTGAGCAATCATCACTCGTGCCCCGCTAACGGCAGTTCGAGTATGCCAATTCGGCAGGTCAGACGGGGCGGTGAAATATCCGGGCTAATGGGTGTCCCTAATTGTTGCGGCCTTGAAAAACAAAGGCCCCCCGGGGCACGGCACGCGCATGACGATGGCCCAGGGCGATCGCGAAGGCAATGCAGCGGCCCCTCGATGCTCAGGCCTTGGCGCTTGACCTGGTGCCGAATCCAGGACTGGACCGCGTCCAGCCAGGCGGCGCGCGCGGGCCCTTGCCATGGAACGTCCCAGGAACCTGACAGCGCGCCCTGCACCCCTTCGTCAACGTGCCCGGTAAAGTGGCAGCATCGCAACCGGATTGAAGGCCCGCTTGACGAGCGCCACGCCCTCGCGCCCGGCGTCGGAGCCGTCGTTGAAGCGCTCGATGCCTTCGCTGCGGGCCACGAAATCCTGGCGCAGCAGGTAGCCCAGTAACGGCATGTCGTGGTTGCTGACGCAGACGAACAGGTTGCCCAGGCTTTGCCCCATGCGCCCGCCGAAACAGAAACCCACCACGCGTTCGCCCACCAGTGCAACGGTACCACGCAGAAGGTCGCCGTCGAAGGCAAAGGCATTGCGCACGCAACGGCTCATGTAGGTGTGGCTCTTGACATCCACCCCCTTGTTGTCACGAAGCGAATCGCGCCAGTTCCGCAACAACTCAAGGCATGCCACTTCATCCTGCGCCTGGTAGTTGCGCAGGCTCACGTCGGAAATTCGCCGAGCCCTGCTGACTTCGCGGCGCAGGCGAGCAAAAGATGGGCCTGCCATCGACCGCACCTGCTGCACGTCATAGAAGTACTCGCTTTCGCGCAACTGGGTACGAAAACCCAGGCTCTCGATGACGGGCCGCTGCGCCTCCTCGACCCACACGATCTCGCACGACGACGAGCGATTGAAATCTCTGACGCGGTCCTGAGCGTGACGTAGGGCACGTGCGCTGAACGGAAACGGCGCAAGGTACAAATCCAGGCGCAATACCCCTTGGCGCGGACGCAGGATATACAGGCATACCGCGTCGTCCTCGATCTCCCATAGAAGCGTGCGCGAACCGCCCCGCGCGTAGCCATACAGGTAGGGAAAGTAGGACCTCCAGGCACTCAACTCGGCGGCGCTGGCGGCGCCGACGATGCGGGCTTGGTCCTCAATCGCAAGACGCCGCAGAGTAGCAAGTTGTTCTGGAATGTCGAGCATGTCGGGTGGGGCCGCCGCAGTTAGTCAGGCAATGTCCAGGCGCGTTGCAGGAACCCGCCCCAATCGTACACACCGGACCGCGCTCCCTCCCCGGCTGCTGGCTCGACCAGCATCAGACGGGCCGGTTCGAACAGTCCAGCCCCCGCCAGACCATGCAGCTGTGCGCGTGCGAGCGTGTCGTTGGCCTGCACCAGCAGGGTAGAGCGCGCCACGCACGCGGCCAGGCGCACGACCTCGCGGCGCACGTCGTCATCGTCGCTTTCGTCGGGCGGCAGCAAGGCGACCACGTCGGCCGCGTCAAGCCCAAGCCCCTCGGAAAAGGCTCGTCGCGGCGAGGTGGTGGCAATCAGGGCCTGCACGCGCGTGTCACGTTCCAGCACGGCCAGCGCCTGGTTCAGCCTGGAGTGTTCCCCGGCAACAGCCTCCTCGCCCACCGTGGCCTGCTTGCGGGTCGCTAGACCGACCACGGCGCCACCCGACAGCACACGGCGCTGCAGCGAACGCGCCAGCGCGCCAGCGCCGCGCCGTCCGATCAACAGCATTGTGGACACATGGCCATCAGTTGCACGGGGGAAGATCAGGTCAAGCATCGCGCCGGCCACGTCGCGGCTGCGCCCATAGCGCGGATATACATGTATGGCCAGCCCTGGCCGGGCGTTGACTTCGATGATGCGCGTGCCCGCAGCCTCGCAGGGCAAGGCAATGTCAAGCGACACCACGTCGATGCCGGCCACTTCGAGCCCGACGGCGGCGGCTGCGCGCTCGGCCATCGCGAGGTGGCTGGGGTGGACTTCGTCGGTGACGTCGTGGTGAACGCCGCCGACGGCCACGTTGGCCGAGGTCCTCACTGTCATCGCGGTGCCGGCAACGGGTACGTCGGCCAGGCCCAGGCCGGCGCGCGCCAGGGCGACCTCCACGTCGCCGTCATCGGTCTTGATTGGATCCAGGCAGATTCGGTTGCGCAATGGGTCGCGGTTTTCGGCCTCGATCAACTCAGCAATGCTGTGCTGCCCGTCGCCGACCACCTTTGGCAGCGTGATTGCCAGCGCCGCCACGCAGCGCCCGCCCACCACCAGCAGGCGGTAGGTGAGCCCCGGCACGAATTCCTCCATCAATACCGGGGCGTCGTCGACCTTGGCACGGAAAAAGGCTTGGCGCAACTGCACCGCATCGGCCACGCCGACGCTGACCCCGCCACCCTGCTTGCCAAGCAGCGGCTTGACCGCAAGCGGGTAGCCGATCTGGCGTGCCGCCGCCTCGGCCGACTCGACTGTGGTGGCCGTGGCCTGGTCGGGCACCGGCAGGCCGAGCGCGCGCAAGTGGCGGCTGGTTCGGCGCTTGTTGCGACTGAGCCGGGCCGCCGCCAGTGAGATATCTCCCGGCACCGAGGCATAGACGCTGCGCTGCCGAACGCCTTGGCCGAGCAACAGGTGCGGCCCGCCCAGCGACACGCTCGGCAGCCCGCGCGCATGGGCTGCCGCCTGCACGACAGCCGTGCTGCTGGAGACCCGGCGGCGCTCCTCGCGCTGCAGCAGGCGCTCCCAGCGCATCTCGAACTCGTCACCCATCGTCGGGGCAGCATCTCGCCAGATAGCCATCAGTCCGTAAAGGGCCAGTTTCGCCGTTTGCAGCGAACGCTTGCCGTCCTGGGTTTCCCAGACCAGGTGCCAGCGCGCCGTCCCCGACGAACCGTCCAGCGGCTCCACCGTGGCCATGGCGATGGGAATGAAGTCGAAGCGTGCAAAGGCCAGCCGGTGTTCGAGACCCAGGACGGCCTGCAGCAGGACTTCCTCCATGCTCGCCCCCGCTGGTGTGTTCAATGAGGCGAGCAATCCGGCGTCGGCCGTGGCCCCGGGTGGCCAATGAACAATGTCGACGAAGCGCGCGACAAAGCGCTCCGCAAAGCCGGGCGCGGCTGCGCTGCTGCTCCCACCCAGCTCGCCAAGGTTGACCTCGGCGCAGGCCACGCTGCGGCCGTGGAACCGGTTGCAGCCATGCAGAACGCTGCCGCCAAGCCAGCGGGCGGCAGCGGGTGACATGCCGGCGCCGCCGTTTATTGTGGCCTTGGCGAGGCCGGTTTCGTGGCGAGCGTACCCGTGGGTAGACATGGGCATAAGGTGATTCACCAAGGGTTGCCGTCTGCGCGCAGGCCAGGCGAGGCCGGCGTCGCTGCAAGGTCAGTATGTTTGCGCCAGGGCCCGGTCGGGCCTTGGCCACGTGCCAGCGAGGCGTTGATGCGCAGGGAGCCGGGCCAGTGATCGGCGGCGCAGGGCCGGCCGCTGCAGTTGCCCCAGGACAATTGCCGCGCAAGCCGGCCTTCGCTGTCGCGCAAGCTGAGCACATCGCCCGGGCCATCCAGGGCCAAGCCCGCTGCGGCGCTGGCACGTTGCACCTGGGCGCCACCGAAGGCACCGACCGGTACGCCGCCGCCGAATACCAGCACGGCCTGCCCGGGCGCCAGTGCCTTACCGAGCGGGAACAGATGCCCGCCCCGACCACTGGCCTCGTCCAGCGTCCAACCCGTCAGGCACAGCGGTGCGGTACCGGTGTTGACCAGTTCGGCAAACTCCTCGTCCGCCGCTCGGCGCACGCCGTCAAGATTAAGATCGCCAGCCAGGCCCGGCGGCGGATCGGCGAGCACTTCGCTGAAAACAAGTTGACCGGCCTGGGCAGCCGTACTGGGGGTGCATGACGTTTCATTCGTCGCAAACAGCAGATGCCCAGCCGAGGCGATGACCTGCCGTACATCGTGCCCCGCTCCCGGCGCTTGCGCCAGCTTCCAGGCAAAGGGCGTCCCCAGCGCGCGCGCACGCTTCCTCCCCGTCTCGAAATAGTATTGGCCGCGCGCGAGTCGATTGCGGCCCTGGGCCATGGCCTCGGGGGTGTCGCGGACGTTCCGGTCTGCGGCCGCGTCGCGGGTATCGCGCGTTCCCAGCAGCAACGTCAACGGTGCGGCAAGCAATGCCCGCTGATTGGCCGCTGCCAGCGGACTGTCGCGCAAGCTATAGGGAATGCTGTAGGGAACCGTTTTATCGGCTACCGGCAGCGTGTACCAGCCGGCATTGGCGGCCACCGCGCCTAGCACCCTGGCACAGGGGACGAAAGTGAGCAGCCGGTGGGTGAATTGAGCGCCCGCACTGTGCCCGAACAGGTAATAGCCCGGCTGGCTACCGCCAAGCGCGATCCGCACAGCCTCGAACACTCGTTCCACTTCGTTGTAGAGATAGGCTTCGGGCTTGCGCCAGCGGCCTTTGCGGAGCGCGGAACCGTCGATTCGGCCGTGCGTGGCGACGCCCAGGGTGTAATTCTCGCTGGCCGGGTAATCCCTTTTCGAAAATTCAATGACGATCGCCAGTGCCTGATGGCGTTCTGCCACCGGGGCAGCCGCATCGATATAGCGATCGGCATCGCGGTCCACACCATGCATCACGAACCAGATCGGCCCCTTTTTCGGGTCAAAACGGCTTGGCCGATAGATCTTCGTCCGCAGCCGTTTGCCATCGCGGGCAATGAAACCCGACGTACTGAAACCCTGCTGAAAAAGGCCTGGCGGCGGTGCTGCGCGCTCTGTCCATTGCGCGACCGTGAGGCCGGCGGGACCCGTGTTGCGGGTGCAGCTCAGGGTGTCTTTCTGAAAAGCGGCGCCGACAGGCGACCCGGTAGCGGATGCCATGATCAGGACTGCCATCAAGACCCAACGGGCGCCGAACCTTGGCGGAGGAAAGAAATCAGCTCCCCGCATATGCCATTACCCCCCCCCGCTCGTGGGCCGCGCCGCATCCAGGATTGGGCCCGTGGCGGCTATGGTGCCACGCGTTAGCGGTACGACATTATCGGGCGGCGGCATTCCGGCAGCCTCGGCGCCGTTACGCGCCGCCGCCAGTTCGATGATGATTCTGGCAAATCCGCCCCAACCCAGCCCCGCGGCCTCGATCATGGTGGCCACCGACCCTTTGCGGGCGAGGATCTCTTGCGCGTGGATGCCGACTACACAAGGCTTTCCAGCAGTATCGAGCCTGAGGTCGATTCGCGCATAGTCCCTGCATCCCGTCGCTGCATAAGCACTGCGGGCGCATGCGTGGATGCGGTCGGCAAGCGTTTCATCGATGGCGGCCGGACACATCCGCTTCTTGCCCGCCGACTCAACCTGCATCAGCGGCAGGCATTCGACAGGCTCGTTGCCCATCAAGGTGACACGGAACTCGGGCTCGGAATGCCAGCATTCGACCAGCGTCTGTTGACCCCGGCGATGGATCTGCTCGACAGCCTTTCCCAGCTCGTCTGGCGTCTTAACCAGGATGGCGGCCACCTCGGTCTCGTTGCACGGCCTTACAAGCAACGGGAAAGCAAGATCGGCAGGCCCTAAGCCGGATCGGCCATCCAGCAAGCGAAACGGCGGCACCGGCACACTGGCCTGCTGCAACATCGACAGCAGTGCGAAACGGTCCTGCAGCCGGGCATGTCCCATGGGGTCGGGCCCCGTGTATGCCAAGCCGGCCATCTCCAGCAGGGCCGGAACATGGCTGAAGCGGGCATGGCCCTGGATACCGGCAGCTAGATTCAATACCACGCCACCCGGCGCCCCAGTACGGGGATTGGGCGGAAGAAATTTCCACAGTTCGCGCGTAAGGTCCATGTCCCCTTCGAATACCTTCACCACATACCCTTCATCGCGCAGCCCATCGACCAGGTGCTGCACCGAGCTGACCCGCGCCTTCGCCGGCGCAGCGGGGCCGAGACGCGCGATCACGCCATGATGCCAGCGGTTGCGAACCACTGCGACGCGTGCCTTGCGTGTGGGGAGTCCCATGCCCAACCAGCCTGCGATAGCACGGACGGAGCCGTGGCTTTGCCAGTCCTGCAAGAGCCTCAGGTCGAGGTATTCGGAAATCAGGACGATGGCCACAAGCTGGGTCAGCATCAATTCCGGAAAGTGTAGCGCGATGTCGAGCACCGCCGGGCTGTTCATCAGCCCAAACAGCAGCAGCGCCAGCACCAGCGTCCAGACCAGACGCCAGATAGCGGTTGCCGCGTTATGCCGGTCCAGCGTGCCGGCGATGCTCTCGGCCATCATCGCCGTGATGATCACAGGGAAGAACGCCAGGCTCCAGATCAGCTCCGAGCGCAGCCAGGACCCCACGAATAACGCCGCGACCATCATGCAGGCCGTGATGCCCAGGATCATCGATACCCGCGCATACAATGGCAGGCGAACTCGCCGCATGGTGGGTCGCAGTAGTGCGATGATGCCCAGCACCGCAGCCATCACCACGAGACTCGGCACAATGCCGATTTCCTGGAAGCCCACCGCAATCAGGATCGACCGATAGCCGAGCACGCGCAGCCCGAACGTCAGCCGGGCGATCGTGATCAGCAGCGCCCCTGTCGGAAGCAACACCAAGTAAATCACTGTTTGGCGGTCTGCCGGCGGCACCCATTTGAGTGTCAGGCTGTCGTTGATCGCGGCGCCGAACTGGCGCAATTCCTGGAACAAAACGAAGTCTGGCATGGCCACGCCTGGTGCCGCCAATACACGCGCCAGCCCCATCAGCAGTGTCGCCCCCGCCAGCAGCAGAAGCAGCATCAAGCCCCACTGATTCAGATAACCCTTTGGCCTGTACCAGTGTTGTAGTGACGGTTGTCCCGCCTGCAACGCGGCATTCGAAGGAACGACGGCATCGACCGGCACGCGCGAACCTTAGCGGCCTTCGCCGCGAATGGCTGCGACCGCTGTCATGCCGGGCATCAGTGTTTCGGGCGCATCCTGCAAACGTACCACGACACCCACCATCGGTGCGCCGCGCATGCGCGTGGAACGCGGCTGCGGCACATCGGCGGGAGCCAGCTCGAAATCGGTAATGATGCCGATCGTTTCGACCACGCCGCTGAACACTCGCCCAGGGTGCGAGGGTAGTGTCACCTTGGTCGCACTACCGACTTTGATCAGGCCGATCTCGTCTTCATCAATCCAGGCTTCGATCCGGACATCGCGACCGATTGACATCGAAACAACGGGTCTGCCGGTCTCCACCGAACCGCCGGAATTGACCAGCCAGCGGATGACGGCGCCATCCGCTGGCGCGCGAATTACCACGCTCTCCATATCAGCCTGCGCGCGCGCGAGTCTGGCCTTGGCGGCTTCCACATTGGCCACGAGCACCCCGATGCGCTGCTCGCGCAATTTGATGCCGTCGGATTCGATGCGGGCGCTAAGCTCAGCCGATCGCTTAGCGGCCTCGTTCCCCCATGCGGCATCGACCATCGCTTGTGCGGTGCGGTATTTCGACTCGGCCTCGCGCACGGCCTCTGGGGAAATCATCTTACTCTCCAGCAGCGCCTGGCGTACATTGCGGTAATCGCGCGCCTCGTCAGCGCGGCTACGCGCAGCAACCACCTCGGCGTGCGCCGTCGCTGATTTGGCCATCGACTCCACAATTAGCGTGTCGCGTTTAAGGCGTTCGTGCTTGATGGTTGAGTGTTCCAGTTCGATCTCTCGCTGAAGCCCGTCGATCAGCGCTTGCGCCTCGCTCACTTCGAACCGCAGATGACTGTCGTCCATCCGGGCCAAAACCTGACCGGCCTTCAGCTGCTCGCCTTCGCGCGCCTCGATCGACACCAGCACGCCATCCAGCCGGGCGCCAATCTCCGTAAGCTGTCCACGCACGACTGCGTTGCGGGACATTACATCTTCTGATTGGTGCCGTGCCCACGGAACAAGGGTCACCGCCAACGCCAGCAGGGCCACTACTGCAATGCCAAGGATGACCCGGCGTCGCGCAGGCCGCGGCGATGGCGAGCCTGCCCCGGCTACGTCATTCATTGACGCCGGCGCCGACTCCGGGGCGGCATTGGCGCTACCCGCCCCTGCCTTGCCCCTCGCTTGCGGAATTTCAGAATTACCCACGATGTTGCCTTTCGGTATGTTGATCTTGGTGTTGCGAGAATCGGGCGGTGAATTGCATGCATCCGCCTCACGAGCCCAGCGCGTTCATGCATTTATCAGGGCGCGCATCTCAGAACCCCCTTCCAGCGGCGCATCGAACTGAGGACGGAATAATCGTTCGACCAGTGCCCCTTGGCGACAGAGCTCTTCAAACGAATGGCCTGAGCCGGGCAATTCGACGAGGCTGACCTGCGGCTCTATGCCATACAGATGCGCCTGCGCCTCCATTGCTGTCACCCAATTGCGTGCGCGTTCGACACGAGTCCGACCCTGCTGGGCGTTGACCCGTTCACTGGAACGCAAGTTTTTTGAATGGACGTCCTCGCTGCCTACCAGCACTGTCACTGGCACCCGCAAATAGGCCTCGGGATTGAAAACAATGCCTGGCAGCCTGCGACTTGACTGGATGCCGTAGGGAAACTTCAGTCCGGCATCAGGGAAGGTATACCAGCCGGCAGCAGCAACCATGGCACGCGCAACACGGTGCGGATAGGCCATCAGGTAACGGTGTGCGAACTGTGCCCCGCCGGAGTGGCCGAATAACCGAAATTGCGTGGTGTCCGCGCCGGTCAGTGAGGTCAGCTCCTGCAAGCACCGGTGCAGGAACAGGTCTGCGCGCTGACCACGTCCCTCGCGACCGAGGCGCTGGTAGTCGCCATGCGCCTCGCCGCTGAAGCTCGGCGCAAGCAAGACGACACCGTGTGACTCGCAATGCGCCACGAACGTCGCGGCCTGCTCGTTCCAGCCCCGCGACACGCCGTGCACCGCAACGAGCACCGGCGCATCAATCGCGCCAGCAGTGGGAACGTAAACTAGGTACTCGAGATTGGGGTCAGAACGCAGCGATCTGCGCAATAGACGCCCCTGTGGCAACGACCATCGCTTTGTCCTCAACGAAGTCGCACCGCCGGGTTTCTTGTTGTTCATCCTGCTCCCCTTTGCTTGTCTTGCTTTGTTGCTCTTGGATCGTTTCAAAGTGGCTATGAGCAAGCGATAGGATCTCCATCGCATTCTCGGGTGTCGCCAGCGCGAGCCGGTCATGCACCGGCAATCCCAACAACTCACTGGCCTCGCGCGCCTGCAGTGGCGCGGCCGAGATAACACCGCTGAGAGCCAACACTGGCGTACCGGCATATTCTTGCAACCAGCGCACACCAGCAGTGGCGCCCATCGAGTCATACGACGCTAGCACGATGCCCCCAACCAGACTAGCAAACAGCGGCGATCGCAGCAACACCGCGGTTTCGCGCTGCAGCACGCCATCGGCAATTTCAAGCACTATCGCATCCACATCATGCCTGGCGATATGAGCCAGCAAGGTCATGAGCACGGACTCAACCATTTGCGGCGATGCCAGAAAGGTCGTGGCCATGCCTGCATCTGTGAAGTCCAGCACGGGAAATGCGCCGGCGTCCTTGAGCAGCCATGTATCCCCCCCTGCGCCCGTGCCTGTGATCTTGCCGTAGCCCACCCGCAAACCGGCGGCAATCAGACCTCGCACGAGGTAAGCGCAGCTTTGAGTCTTTCCCGAATCCATGCCGGTGCCGATAACGGCAATAGCGGTCGGCATGTGCGCGCCAACTTCGGCAACGGGATGCAGCGCGTAGTCGCGGAGGTTGATGCGCCGGCCCTCGGCATCGCCTAGCAGGCCGATTGGCGTGATGTGCGTCGGTCCCTTGGACATCCGCACATGCCAGGAAACCGCCCTTGAGGCGATGCCGCCGCCTGCCACCAGATGGCACGATCCCAGCGTCTCCGGGATCAGTGCCTCGAACTGGTTCGCCGCGTAGCGGTTGCCGTAGGCGACTACGATCTCGTCGCCAGGGAACATTTGCTTGCGCCGTCCGTTTGGCAGCTGCAACCCTGCGTGCTGGCCCAGCAAATCGACACGGGCCAGAACCAGATCGCCGGCTTCCGGCGCAACCATGGGTGGGAGTAAGGACCAAGCCGCGTCCTGTGGCACACGTCTGGTTGTAAAAGCCCAGGAGGCACGCCGGATGCGCCCGACATCGGCGGTGCAGTAACGCAGATCGCCAGGCGAGCTAGCAGGTTTGGCTGGCTTATAGGGCATTGTTAATCTGAATTTATTATTATTTGTCATTAAAACAAGAAAACCGTTCTAGAAAAGAATTCTCGGGGTGCATCTCATTATGGATTGACTAACAAGCCAGCCCCTGGGCATTACCACCCCCCTGGCCCTAGATATTTGGGATATGGGGCCTGTGAATATAAAGGAGCAACAATTGTGCTAGAGAGACAACCAACTGATTTTCATGAAAATTTAATTTGAACGTGAATTCATGTGTAAAAAATTTCGACATTTGTTTGACGGGTTTGTTGATGGTTCATCGCCCAATCGCATCACGCAAACCAAATCGCATCACGCTAACCCATCTCTACGGACTTCCCCCCACGTCAAGCAAAACTCAGGCTCTTCCGGTAAATCCTACGGAGAAATGGGATGACCGACACCCCTGAAATGCTGTATCTACGCGGTTTTCTGACGACGCGTGCAGGTACAACAAATGGGAGAAGTGGCCCCGGTTGTCTGAACAACATTCCCCGATTTATAAGTGGAACTCGGGTGGGTTAAAGGTGCTACAGGTGGATCGGATGGGCGCTTACCCTCCAAGAGTGCGCCCGTGCCGGTCGCACCCAATAAAAAACCCCCTCTTTGTAGGAGGGGGTTTTGGTGTGAACCAGGATAAGCCTGGTTCACGAATAAGGAGTCTGACGATGACCTACTTTCACAGGCGTAATGCCCACTATCATTGGCGCGGGAGCGTTTCACCGTCCTGTTCGGGATGGGAAGGGGTGGTTCCACTCTGCTATGGTCGTCAGACAAGGGGGTGAGGATCGAGGCCAGCCTGATCGGCTGTACCTGGACCCAGCATTCGAATTGTCTGGGGTGCTGTCGATCTTGCGATCGAAAGCCAACTGCTTTATGTCACGGCGACTAAAGTCGGCGTGTCTGGAAGAAGG
>JAWOJD010000001.1:0-50313 GCA_046484355.1 Thiobacillus sp. | reverse complement strand
AAGGCGAGACAGCTGCTGATGCAAGTCTCAGCGCGGCTTCAGGCTTGGGCGAAAGACACAGCGGAGCAGTTACAGGGTGTGACCGTCTGGCGCTGCGTGTGCAACCACCTCAAACACACGCTCGCAGCCGCCAGCCCTCCACAAACCCCGCTGTTGACCGGCGAAATTGCTGGGTAACTGCGGTTTTTAGGTTTATTGCTACGACTTCGACGGCTGCCCGCTCACAACCTCTAACCGGCAAGGGTTATTCCTCCACGCATCGCCACGTTAGAATGCGGCTTTGCTTCCCCTAACCCTTCTACATGACTGTCACCATCAAAACCGGCGCGGAGATCGACGGCATGCGCGTAGCCGGTCGGCTTGGATCGGAAGTGCTCGATTACATCACGCCGTTTGTCAAACCCGGCGTTACCACCGATGAGCTCGACCGGCTCTGCCACGACTATATGGTGAACGTACAGGGCGCCATCCCGGCGCCGCTGAACTACGCTCCGCCTGGCCACGCGCCCTACCCCAAGTCGATCTGCTCATCGATCAACAACCAGGTGTGCCATGGCGTGCCGGGCGACAAGGCACTGAAAAATGGCGATATCGTGAACCTCGATATCACCGTGATCAAGGACGGCTGGCACGGCGACACCAGCCGCATGTTCGTGGTGGGCGACGCGTCGATCCAGGCCAAGCGCCTGATCAAGGTGACCTACGAGGCGATGTGGGTGGGGATTGATCACGTCAAGCCGGGCGCGCGGCTCGGCGATGTCGGCCATGCGATTCAGCGCTTTGCCGAGAACCATGGCTACAGCGTGGTGCGTGAATTTTGCGGTCACGGCATCGGACGCAATTTCCACGAGGACCCGCAGGTGCTGCATTACGGCAAGGCCGGCACCGGCCTGGTGCTGGAGCCGGGCATGACCTTCACCATCGAGCCGATGATCAACGCCGGGCGGCGCGATATCCGCCAGATGCCCGACGGCTGGACCATCGTCACCAAGGATCGCAGCCTGTCGGCGCAGTGGGAACACACCATCCTGGTCACCGAAACGGGTCATGAAGTGCTGACCGTGTCGGCAGGCAGTCCGGCCATCCCCGAGCGCAACCGTCCGGCCGCGTGAGCCTGCCTTCTTTCACCGATCTCCGCGAACGCCTCAAGTCCGGTCGCGCCACGCTGGCCCAGGCGTATCACGACAAACCTGACGCCTCCCGCTACCTGAAGCGCCACGCCGCATTGGTTGACGAGGTGCTGGCGGAGGTCGGCGTCCGACTGGGAATGCCGGCCAGCTTCTGTCTCGCGGCCGTCGGCGGCTACGGGCGCGGGGAATTGTTTCCCGGATCGGATGTGGACGTGCTGCTGCTGTTGCCCGAGGAACCCACTGCCGACCAGCAGACCACGCTGGAAAGCTGGGTGCAGGCATGCTGGGACGTCGGACTGGAAATCGGCCACAGCGTGCGTACCGTTGAAGTCTGCATTGCTGAAGCCGCCGCCGACATCACGGTGGAAACCAACCTGCTGGAAGCGCGTTTCGTGTGGGGAAATGCGGCCCTGTTCGACACGTTCGGGCGCCGCTTCCGGGATCGATTCGATGCCCAGCATTTTTTCGACGGCAAGCTCGCCGAGCAGAAAGCACGCCACACCCGGTTCGACGACAGCGCCTACAAACTCGAGCCGAATCTGAAGGACAGCCCGGGTGGCCTCCGGGACCTGCACACCATTCACTGGCTGGCTCAGGCATGCGGCATCTCCGGCGGCTGGAACGGACTGGCGCGTGCCGGACTGCTGACCCTGACCGAAGCCCAGCGCATAGCACGGGAAGAGCGTGCCTTGTCGGCATTGCGTATTCAATTGCATTTTCTTGCCGGGCGACGCGACGACCGCTTGGCGTTCGACTACCAGAATGCACTCGCCGTGCGTCTGGGACTCACGGCCACCGCACACAAACGCGCGGGCGAACGCCTGATGCAGCGTTATTACCGTGCCGCCAAGCTGGTCCAGCGCGTCAACGGCATCCTCATCCAGTCGCTGCGGGTCAGGCTGTTTCCCGTGGTGGCGCCACCCAAGCCTATTGATGCAGATTTCCAGGTGCGTGCCAATCTGCTCGAGGCCCGCGATCCCAGTTTGTTCGAGCTCAAGCCTGACGCCTTGCTGCGCGCCTTCATTGTCTACGCCCAGCATCCGACGCTGGCGGAATTCGAGCCTGCCACGCTGCGCGCGCTATGGCGCGGGCGTACCCGCATCGACGCCGAATTTCGTGCCAAGCCGGACCATCGCGCCCTGTTCATGACGCTGCTGCGCCAGCCGACCGGCATCACCCGTGCCTTGCGCGCGATGCACCGCTACGGCCTGCTCGGGCGTTACATTCCCGCGTTTGGCCGCATCGTCGGGCAAATGCAGCACGACTTGTTTCACGTCTATACCGTGGACGAGCATATCCTCACCGTGCTGCGGAATGTGCGGCGCTTTACCGTCCCCGCGCTTGCGCACGAATTCCCGCTCGCCAGCAAGTTGATCGCCGACTTTGAAAAGCCCGAGTTACTGTATCTGGGTGCGCTTTTCCACGACATCGCCAAAGGGCGGGGAGGCGATCATTCCGAATTGGGGATGGCCGATGCCCGGCGGTTTTGCACCCAGCACGGGCTCGACAAGACCGACAGCGACCTGGTCACCTGGCTGATCGGAACGCATCTGATAATGTCGCGCACCTCGCAAAAGGAAGACATCAGCGACCCCGACGTGATCGCAGCCTTTACGGCCAAGGTGGGCAGCACGCGCCGCCTGACCGCACTGTACCTGTTGACCGTGGCCGACATCCGCGGCACCAGCCCCAGCGTCTGGAACGCCTGGAAAGGCAAGCTGTTGGCTGACCTGTACCATGCAGCGCGGGGCCGTCTCGCCGGCGACGAGGATGCCGCATCCGACATCAACACCAAGCAGTCCGAAGCGCGCATCAACCTCGCGCTTTACGGGTTGCCGACCCGCGCGGCCGATGCACTTTGGCAGCACCTCGACCTCCGTTATTTCACCCGTTTCGACGCGCGGGAAATGGCCTGGCAGGCACGCATGCTATGGCGCCACATCGAGAGCCCCACCGCCATCGTGCGCGCCCGCCTATCGCCCGTCGGAGAAGGCATCCAGGTCCTGGTCTACACGCCCGACCGTCCCGACCTGTTCGCGCGCATTTGCGGCTTCTTCGCGCGCATCCAGTACACCATTCTCGAAGCCAAGACCCACACCACCCAGCATGGCTACGCGCTCGACAGCTTCCAGGTGATGGACCTGGCCAATCGCGGGATTCATTACCGGGATTTCCTGAGTTTTGTGGAACACGAACTGACCCGCGACCTCGACCCGGCTCGTCCCCTGCAGCCTGCGCCGCGCGGCCGCCTGTCGCGCCACCAGCGCCATCACCCCTGCCCGGCAACAGTTCGGCTTGAAGCGGACGCACCGGGCTACGGCCACAGGCTGTCGATCACCTGTGCGGACCGCGGCGGCTTGCTGTTCGAAGTGGCCGAAGTGTTGATGCAACATGACGTCAGCGTCTATGCCGCCAAAATCGACACGCTGGGCGAGCGGGTCGAAGACACCTTCCTGATCCGGGGGGAAGCGTTGCAGGCGCCCGCAGGCAGCGAGCCGCTGATTGCTGATGTGCGAAAGGTGCTTAATTAGCCCCGGCGGATAAACGGCTGGTGGTTCAATCCGAAGCCACACCCACCAAACAACAGGCGAACCGGGCCAGAATGTCTAAAGCGCAGGATGCGCGTATTCGTCCACGTAGCGCCCACGTGCGGGCGCCTTGCGGGACGCCGGTGATTTCTTGCGTTCGCCCTCGGTCGGTTTCTTGATCTTTTCGTCCGGCTCGGTCTTGGTACGGCTGCGACCGCGACCAGGACGCACGACCGTCCCCACTTCTGCCAGCATGACAGATGGCGTGGAACCCTCGAACCGCCCTGTGTTCATGCCGCCTCCCGCCATTCCTTGAGGCTGCCGGCAAGCGTGCGGGTCAGCGCGATCAAACTGCTCAGGGTATCTTCACACGGGATGGACTCGCACACGGTGATTTTGCTATCGGCATAGACCGACAGGATCAACAGGTTGTGCTGCGCTTCCAATGGCAGCACCAGGCTGCCTTTGGCCAGTTCATTCTGGATTCCTTGCCAAACAGTGCGGCTGGCGGCCAGCGCGGCGTTCAGGCGCGCATCCCGGCTGGGGGTATTCCAGTATCGCTGCACCGACATCAACTGGATGGCGACGTCATCGAGCTGAGCGGCTTCGCCCAGCATGAGATCGGCGTGGTGAATGCTCCGCTGGGCCTGATGGATCTGTTGTTCCGGGCTCATTGTTGTCCTTATCGCTTGTGCCGGGGCACTTTGCCCGCGGTTACGATTCAGGATAGCGGCGAGGATCAGGGACAACTTTAGGCATGCTAAATGCGTGCCAGAAATCGGGAAAATCCGTCAGTCGTCCTGCAGATTTTGTCCCGGAAACAGGGTCTCGGTGAAGCCGAAATACCGCAGGTCCCGGATTCGCATCGGATACAGGATGCCGTTCAGATGATCGACCTCATGCTGCACCACACGGGCATGAAAACCACTCACCTCGCGGTCGATCGACCTCCCGCCTGCATCGAAGCCCTGATAGCGCAGGGCGGTGTGGCGCGGCACCAGTCCGCGCATCCCGGGAACCGACAGGCAGCCTTCCCAAGCGTCCTCCATGGTATCGGACAAAGGGGTGAGCACAGGGTTGACCAGAACCGTGAACGGAACCAGGTCTGCGTCCGGATAGCGCGGATTGACATGCCCTGGGGGCGGGTTGAGTTCAAAGATCACCACCTGCAGACCCACCCCGATCTGCGGGGCCGCCAGGCCGGCGCCATTCAGCGCACCCATGGTTTCGCGCATGTCGACAATCAGCTGTGCCAGTTCGACCGAGGCAAAATCCTCGACCGGTCGTGCCGGTGCCAGCAGCCGCGGATCGCCCATTTTCAGGACATCGCGGATGGCCATGGCTGCTCCAGTTGCTTCAGGTCGTTTGCCTCCAGCCAGCACCAGGCGCCGGGCGCAAGGGACTCAGGCAGGGTAAAGTCGCCGATGGCTTCGCGGTGGAGCGCCTCCACCCGATTCCCCGTCGCGGCAATCATGCGCTTGACCTGGTGATATTTGCCCTCGGCAAGAGTCAGCCGCAGGGTGTGGGCATCGGCCGCTTCACACGCCAGCGCGGCAATCGGCGCAGGCTCGTCGTTGAGTTGCACGCCGGTTCGCAGCGCATCCAGCATGGTGTCGTCCACCGGGTCGGCGCAGCGGGCACGGTAAACCTTGGCCACCTTTTTCTTCGGCGAGGTCATGCGGTGGATGAACTGGCCGTCGTCGGTAAACAGCAAGAGCCCGGTGGTGTCCTGATCGAGCCGACCCACGCATTGCACGCCACGCTGCAACAGCGACGGCGGCAACAGCGAAAACACGCTGGGGTGATGACTCGGGTGATGCGAGCACTCATGGCCAGCAGGCTTGTGCATCAGCACGTAGGCTTTTTCGCGATACGGCCAGGTATCGCCGTCGAGCGTCAGTTCCAGTCCGGCCAGGTCAATCTCGGCCTCGGGGTCGTTGCACATCACGCCGTTGACCTCGACCTCGCCCGCCCGCACGCGGGCCTCGCAGATCTTGCGCGTCCCGACCCCCTGCGATCGCAAGATACGGGAAAGCTTCATGCAGACCGTTTCATTTCGATTGTTCGGCCAGGCACAGACCATTGGCATTGGAGTTCACCAACTGCTCGAGCAGATGCCGCACCTGCAGCATCACTTCGCCCAGCACGGCCTGGATCTCCTCCATCAGGATGCCCTCCGTCGACAGGCCGCGGCCGGCAGCGTAGTTCACCACGGCGCCCACGGTCGCGTAGCAAAGGTCGAGTTCACGTGCCAGATAGGCCTCAGGCATGCCGGTCATGCCCACCATGTCGGTCCCGTCGCGGGCCATGCGGTTGATTTCGGCTGCCGTCTCCAGGCGCGGTCCCTGCACTGCGCCATACACACCCCCATCACGCAAGCTGATGCCGCTGTCGGCCGCAGCCTGCAACAATGCAGCACGCATCGCCTTGCAATAGGGCCAGGTAAAGTCGACATGGGTGACTGGCTTGTCGCTTTCAACAAAATATGTCGCCTGGCGCCCATGCGTGTAGTCGATGATCTGATCGGGGATGACCAGCATCCCGGGGATCATTTCAGGATGAATGCCACCCACGGTGGCCACTGACACCACGCAATTGACGCCATGGTCTTTCAGCGCCCACAGGTTGGCACGATAGTTCACCTCGTGTGGCGGGATGGTATGGCCATAGCCGTGACGCGCCAGGAAGATCACTTCCTGATCGCAGATATGGCCGAAGGTCAGCGCCCCCGAGGGCTCGCCATACGGCGTGCGCGCCACCTTGCGATGGGTGATTTCAAGATTGGCGAGCTGAGTCAGCCCGGTGCCGCCGATAATGCCCAACATAATCAAGAGTCCTTTAATGCGTAAATGGCCGGCAGGTTCCGCCACAGCCCATATGCGTCCATGCCGCAACCGAATACGTAACGGTCGGGGACGCGCAACCCCACAAATTCGGCCCGAATCGGTTTATCCAATCCATTGTCCTTGTCGGTCAACACGGCCGACCACACGCGTCGCGCGCCAATGCTCAGGAGCTTGTCGCGTATCGCGGCCAGCGTTTCTCCCTCGTCCAGAATATCGTCCAGCACCAGCACGCTCCGGCCAATCACGTTCTGGCCCGGCAACACCCGCCACTCGATCTCACCACCCTGGGTCTTGCCGCGATAGCGGGTAAGGTGCAGATAATCGAACTCCAGCGGAAAGCGCAGCCGGGGCAACAACTGGCCTGCAAACACCACCGCGCCGCCCATCACTGCCAGCACCAGCGGAAACTCGTCCGCCAGCGCATGCCCGATCTCGTCCGCCAGGCGATCAAGCACGGCCTGCACCTCCGTCTCGAGGGCAATGCATTCAGCCTGATCCAGCAAGTGTTGCGCTTCGTGCCGTGTCATGACGCACCCGGAGTCGAGAAAAGTTCGCAGTCTACCCGCAAGCCGGCGGCCATGGCAGCAGGAGGGGTTCGCAGATGTTTCCAGACTGAACTCAGGACGGGTAAGCTTGCAGCATGTTGCCCCCTCCTTCCGACGCCCGCGTTCCCGATGCTTCAGGCTGGCTGGCCGACGCATGCCGGCTGCCGTCGCCCAACTGCGATGCGCGCCCGGAAGGCAGCACCATCGAACTCATTGTCATTCACAACATTTCGCTGCCGCCAGGCGAGTTTGCTGGCGATGCCGTGATCGACCTGTTCACCAACCAGCTCGACTGGGGCGCCCATCCGTATTTCCAGGGCATTCGCGGGCTCAAGGTGTCAGCCCATTTTTTCATCCGCCGCGACGGCAGCCTGATCCAGTTTGTTCCATGCACGATGCGCGCCTGGCATGCCGGCGCGTCGAATTGGCAAGGCTGCGAACGGTGCAATGACTTTTCCATCGGGATCGAACTCGAAGGCGCCGACGACCAGCCCTTCACCGACGCGCAGTACGCAAGCCTCGCGCCGCTGGTTCGCGGCCTGCAGCACGCCTACCCGATCAAGGCCGTGGTGGGACACAGCGACATCGCCCCAGGCCGCAAGACCGACCCCGGCCCCCTCTTCGACTGGCCCCGGCTCCATGCGCAACTGGCCTGAATCGCTCGGCATCGGGGGCATCGGACTGGTCGCATTGCTGGTGCTCTCAGGCTGCGCGCCCCTGCTCAAACTCGATACCGAGCGCGTGCCGTCCTATGCCACGTCGCACCACGCGGACAGCCCCTTGAAGGCGCAGGTGGCGGCGCATGTTCCGGCTGGCGAATCGGGGTTCCACCTGCTGGAGGACGGGCACGCCGCACTGGCGGCCCGGCTCACCCTGGCCCGCCATGCCACCCGCACGCTCGACGTGCAGTATTACCTGTTCCACAACGACACCACCGGCAATCTGGTGGCCGCTTCGCTGCTGGAAGCAGCCGGGCGCGGCGTGCGCGTCCGGCTGCTGATCGACGACATCGATACGGCCGACAAGGAAGTCGGGCTCGCCACGCTGAATACGCATCCCAACATCGAGGTGCGGCTGTTCAACCCCTTCCACGCGCGCAGCACCAACCCGCTGGTCAAGGGCTGGCAGGCATTGCGCGACAGCGTGCGTCTTAACCGCCGCATGCACAACAAAGCCTTCATTGCCGACAACCAGTTGGGCATCACTGGCGGCCGTAACATTGGCGACGAATATTTCGGCGCGAACCTGGAGTTCGGCTTTGTCGACCTCGACGTACTCGCGGCGGGCGCCATCGTCGACAGGCTGTCGAACGCCTTCGACACTTACTGGAACAGCGACGCCGTGGTGCCGGCGGCAGGCTTGCCGGTCCGGGTGAGCGCGGCGCGCCTGGCGAAGGCGACCGCTTTGCTGCAGGACTTTACGGTCCGTCAATCCGCCAGCGATTACGCCCGTGCCATTGGTGCTGCCGATCCGCTCCCCGCGCTGCTGGCTGGGCAGACCCCTTGGCACCTCGCCCGCGCCGACCTTATCGTCGACCCACCGGACAAGGTCCTGATGCCCTCGAAACACCCTTCCGAACTCCTGATCGGCCAGCTTGCCGGGCTGTGGATCGACCCCAAAAAACGCGCGCTCATCGTCACACCCTACTTCGTTCCCGGCGTGATGGGCATGGCCTATTTCCGCTACTGGAAACACACCGGCGTCGCCATCGACATCCTCACCAACGCCTACGCCGCGAACGATGTGCCGCTGGTGCACGCCGGCTATGCGAATTACCGCATTCCGCTGCTGGAAACCGGCGTCAACCTCCACGAACTGAAACCGGTTGCCGAGCCCACCGGCGGCCGCCTGCGCGACCTGGGCAGCGGTTCATCGCGCGCCAGCCTGCACGCCAAGACCTTCGTGTTCGACGACGAACACCTGTTCATCGGCACCTTCAACTTCGACCCGCGCTCGGCGCTGCTCAATACCGAAATGGGGCTGGTCATCCACTCGCCCGAGCTGGCCCGTCAGGTCACTGCCATTGCGCGCGACGCCATGAGCCCGAAGCGCAGCTTCCGTCCTGTGCTGCTGTTTGAAAAGACTGAAAAGGCCGTCACCAAGCGTCTACAATGGCACGACTTGTACCAGGGCGAGGAACGGATTTTCGAGGTCGAGCCCGAAACCACCCCGATCCAGCGCGGGCTGCTGAAGGTGCTGCAATCCCTGCCAATCGAGAAACATCTCTGAAGGGCATGCATTAAGGCACGGTAAAATCCGGCTTTTGATTTCAGGACACCGTCCATGCGCCTTGGCACCCCGCTCTCTCCTTCCGCGACCCGCGTCATGCTGCTGGGCGCGGGCGAACTCGGCAAGGAAGTCGTGATCGCGCTGCAGCGGCTGGGCGTCGAGGTCATCGCGGTGGACCGCTATGCCAATGCACCCGGCCATCAGGTCGCACACCGTGCGCACGTACTCGACATGAGCAATGGCGTCTTGCTGCGTCAGTTGATCGAAGCAGAAAAGCCGCACTTCGTGGTGCCGGAAATCGAGGCCATCGCTACCGAAACCCTGCTCGAGATCGAAGCTGAAGGCCTGGCCACCGTCATTCCCACCGCACGTGCTGCAAACCTCACCATGAACCGCGAGGGTATTCGCCGGCTGGCCGCCGAAACACTGGGCCTGCCGACCTCGCCGTACGTGTTTGCCGACAGCCTTGCCGAACTGACGGCGGCGGCGGAAAAGCTGGGTTACCCGGTCATCGTCAAGCCAGTCATGTCGTCGTCGGGCAAAGGTCAGTCCCGGGTAGACGGCGCGAGCCAGCTGGAGGCGGCCTGGTCCTATGCCGCCAGCGGGGGACGGGTCAACAAGGGACGCGTCATCGTCGAGGGCGTGATCGACTTCGACTACGAAATCACGCTGCTGACCGTGCGCGCACTCGGCGCTGCAGGCCAGATCGAAACCCATTTCTGCGCGCCCATCGGCCATGTGCAGGTGAAAGGCGATTACGTCGAATCGTGGCAGCCCCAGCCAATGTCCGCCATTGCACTGGCGCGTTCGCAGGAGATCGCCGCCGCCGTCACGGGCAACCTCGGCGGACGCGGGCTCTTCGGCGTGGAACTGTTCATCAAGGGCGACACGGTATGGTTCTCCGAAGTCAGCCCGCGCCCGCACGATACCGGCATGGTGACGATGGCCACGCAGCGGCAGAATGAATTCGAACTGCACGCCCGCGCCATCCTCGGCCTGCCGGTCGACGTGTCGCTGCGCGAACCCGGCGCATCGGCCGTGATCTACGGTGGGATGGAGGCGACCGGCATCGCCTTCGAGGGCGTCGCGGAGGCAATGCGCACGCAAGGCGTCGATCTGCGGCTGTTCGGCAAGCCTGAAGCCTTCGTTCGCCGCCGCATGGGTGTGGCGCTTGCCACCGCTGCTACCATTGACGAGGCACGCACGCGAGCCAAGGCTGCCTCGGCAGCGGTCAAACCCGTCAAGCCCTGAACCATGCAAACCCACTACGAACGCCTCGGCGGAACCGACATCCTGCGACAACTGGTCGACCGCTTTTATGACCTGATGGACGAAGACCCGGACTATTACGGCATCCGCAAGCTGCACCCGGCCGACCTCACCGAATCACGCAACAAGCTCGCCTGGTTTCTGAGCGGCTGGACCGGCGGCCCGCCGGAATACACCGACCGCTTCGGCCACCCTTTCCTGCGCCGCCGTCACATGCCGTTTTCCATCGGCGAGGCCGAGCGTGACCAGTGGATGGGCTGCATGATCCGCGCGATGCAGGATGTCGGCGTGGACGCCGCCATGCAACAAGAGTTGACCGCAGCGTTTTTCAAGACAGCCGACTTCATGAGAAACCAGCCTGAATGAAGCGTTTCGCGGGATGGAGTCTGCTGCTCGCCGTGCTGGCGGGGTTCACCGTCATTCCCTGGCTGGCGCTGGACAGCGCGCCTGCAATCGAGCCACCTTCCCAGTTTCACCGCTCCGACTTCGCCTGGGTCAAATCCCTGTTCCAGAAACATGACCCCCGCAAGCAAACCCCGGATGTCGTGTACAGCATCCGGCTCGACGAGGCCGAACTCAACCTGCTGCTCAATTACGCCGTCGAGCTTCGGCGCATTGGCGGCATCGCGGCCGAACTCACCCCGGACCAGGCCACGCTCACGGCCACCCTCTTGGTGCCGTCGAACCCGTTTGGACGGTATCTCAACATCACGGCCGATGTGACCGGCCTGCCCGATGGCATTCAGGTCAAGAGCCTGCTTCTGGGCAATCTGCCGCTGCCTGGCGCCTTGGCAGACTGGACCGCACACCTCGTTCATCGATGGTTACGGCGGGACCCCACCTACGCCACGCTGGCCGACGCCTTCACCCGGGTCCATTTCGACGAAAACCAGGCCACGCTGGATTACCGTTGGCACCCTGATTTGCTCACTCAAATCGAGCGCAAAAGTGCTGAACTCCTGATTGCGCCCGAAGACCAGGCACGCCTGCTGGCGTACACCGAGCGGCTGAACACGCTGATCAAGCGTCACCCGCATGGCAGCGTCGTGCCGCTGGTCACGATCATCGCCCCGCTGTTTGCCCAGGCGCCCACTGCCGGCGACGACCTCGCCGGCGAAAACCGCGCAGCGCTGACCGCCATGGCCGCTTACCTCAGCGGCGTCAGCCTGCCCAGGCTGCTGAAAGGCGACACCCGGTCGATCCGGCGAGCGCCAGGCGTCTTGCTGTCATTGTATGGACGGCGCGATTTTGCCGAGCATTTCATTATCTCCTCCGCGCTGGCCGTGAACGGCGGCAGCCGGCTGGCCAACGATATCGGGCTGAGCAAGGAAGAGGAAGATGCCAAACGGGGTTCCGGCTTCAGCTTTACCGACCTGGCGGCCAACCGCGCCGGCGTGAAGCTCGGTGTGCGCGCAACCGGCAAACAGGCTGCACGCGTCCGCCAGCAACTGGCCGCTGCGCGTGTCGATGCCGATCTGCTGCCGGATTTCCGGGACCTGCCTGAATTCATGGCGCAAGCAGAGTTCGACCGCCGCTTCGGTCCCGTCAACAGCCCGCGCTATCTGCGCGTCATCAACGGCATCGACGCCCGTCTGGCAGCCCATCCGTTGACGAAAACGCAATAAGCAGCTGGTTTCATCAACCCTGCTATAATGTCTGGTTTCCCGCATTCGGCACCCCACCATGTCCCGCAAGCTCCGCAACATCGCCATCATCGCGCACGTCGACCACGGCAAGACCACGCTGGTCGACCAACTTCTCAAACAGTCCGGCACCTTCCGCGACAACCAGGCGGTTGACGAACGCGTGATGGACTCCAACGACCTGGAAAAGGAACGCGGGATCACCATTCTGGCGAAGAACACCGCCATCATGTACGGCGACTACCACATCAACATCGTCGACACCCCGGGCCACGCTGACTTCGGCGGCGAGGTCGAGCGCGTGCTCGGCATGGTCGACGGCGTGGTGCTGCTGGTCGACGCGGTCGAAGGCCCGATGCCGCAGACACGCTTCGTCACCAAGAAGGCACTGGCGCTGGGCCTGCACCCGATCGTCGTGATCAACAAGGTCGACCGTCCCGGCTCGCGGCCGGACTGGGTGGTCGACCAGACCTTCGACCTGTTCGACAAACTCGGCGCCACCAACGAGCAGCTCGACTTTCCGATCATCTACGCTTCGGGCCTCAACGGCTGGGCGTGTCACGACCTGAAAGACGCGCCCTCGCATGGCGGCTCGGCCGACAACATGACCCCACTGTTCGACACGGTACTCGAGCGCGTGCCCACGCCGGCCGGCTCGGCCGACGCGCCGCTGCAACTGCAGATTGCGGCACTGGACTATTCGACCTACACCGGCCGCCTGGGCGTCGGACGTGTGCTGAACGGCCGCATCAAGCCTGGCATGCCGGTGGTAGTGATGAACCACGAGGACCAGGTTGCCAGTGGCCGCATCAACCAGGTGCTCGGTTTCAGGGGACTCGACCGCGTGCCGGTGGACGAAGCCGAAGCGGGCGACATCATTATCATTTCCGGCCTCGACGACATTGGCATCGGCGTCACCATTTGCGACAAGGACAACCCGGTCGGCCTGCCCATGCTGAGCGTGGACGAGCCCACCCTGAACATGGATTTCATGGTCAACGCCTCGCCGCTGGCCGGAACCGAAGGCAAGTTCGTCACCAGCCGCCAGATCCGCGACCGCCTCGCCAAGGAGCTGCTGGTCAACGTCGCGCTGCGCGTCGACGAGACCGGCGATGCTGACGTCTTCCGCGTCTCCGGCCGTGGCGAGCTTCACCTCACCATCCTGCTGGAAAATATGCGCCGCGAAGGCTTTGAGCTCGCCGTCGGCAAACCTCGCGTGGTGTACAAGGAAATCAACGGCGAAAAATGTGAGCCGTATGAAAACCTCACCATCGACCTGGAAGACGAGACCCAGGGGTCGGTGATGGAAGAAATCGGCCGCCGCCGTGGCGAGCTCACCAACATGGAATCCGACGGCAACGGCCGCACCCGGCTGGAGTACCACATTCCCGCTCGCGGCCTGATCGGATTCCAGTCCGACTTCATGACGATGACGCGCGGCACCGGCCTGATGAGTCACGTGTTCGATGACTACGGTCCGGTCAAGGCCGACCTGCCCGGCCGCCACAACGGCGTGCTGGTCAGCCAGGACAACGGCGAGGCCGTCGCCTACGCACTGTGGAAGCTGGAAGACCGCGGCCGCATGTTCGTCTCGCCCGGCGACAAGCTGTATGAGGGCATGATCATCGGCATTCACAGCCGCGACAACGACCTGGTGGTCAATCCGATCAAGGGCAAGCAACTCACCAACGTGCGCTCCTCCGGCACCGACGAAGCGGTGCGCCTGACCACGCCGATCAAGCTGACGCTGGAATCGGCAGTGGAATTCATTGACGACGACGAACTGGTGGAAATCACACCCAAGTCGATCCGCATCCGCAAGCGTCACCTGCAGGAACACGAACGCAAGCGCGCCAGCCGCGAAGCGGCTTGATTCCAAACCCGGCTTCGGCCGGGTTTTTTGTGCGCCGCGCAGGTAGAATCCGCGCATGTCTCCTGTCGAAATCGGCCTTCTCGCCGGCTTGGCCGTCCTCATCCTCCTGGCTGTTGTCCTGCTGCTCCGGATCCATGCGCTGCGGCGGGAGCAGGTCGGCCTGCCCGCACTACTGACGCAGGATATGGAAGCCCGTCACCGTGCGGTGCTGACCGACCTGCACACTGGGCTATCGCAGCAATCCGATCGCATGCAGGGTCTGTTGTCAGGGCTTCAGGTGGCGCAGACCGAACGTCTGGCAGAAACACGCGAGACGGTCACCGGTCAGTTCAGCCAGTTTCAGGCCACGATGCTGGAAAAACTGATCGAGCAGGGGCGCGCCGAACAAGGCCTGCTGCAGGACACCTTGAAAGGCATGACCGCGCAGTTCAGTGACCGGGTGCAGCAGCTGTCGCAGACGGTCGACGGCCGCCTGAATGAAATCTCCGGCAAGGTCGCCGAGCGGCTCGACGAAGGGTTCAAGAAAACCAACGAAACCTTCACGTCGGTAATGTCGCGGCTGGCCGTGATCGACGAAGCTCAGAAGAAGATCGAGGGACTGGCGTCCAATGTCGTGTCGCTGCAGGAGATCCTCGGCGACAAGCGCTCGCGCGGCGCGTTCGGCGAGGTGCAGCTGGAGGCGCTGGTCCGGAACAGCCTGCCGCCGGATGCCTATGCTTTCCAGCACACGCTGAAGAGCGGCGCGCGTGCCGACTGTGTCCTGATCCTGCCGGAGCCAACCGGAACGGTATGCGTCGATTCCAAGTTCCCGCTGGAAAACTACAGCCGCATGTTCGACGACAGCCTGCCTCAAGCCGAGCGCGACGCGGCACGGCGTCAGTTCAAGGCAGACGTCAAGAAACACGTCGACGACATCGCTGCGAAATATATCGTCGAAGGCGAAACCTCGGATGGTGCAGTGATGTTCCTGCCGGCCGAGGCCGTGTTTGCCGAAATTCACGCCTACCATCCCGATCTGGTCGAGCACGCGCAGAAGAAGCGCGTGTGGCTGACCTCGCCGACCACGCTGATGGCCGTGCTCAACACGGCCCGCGCAGTGATCCGGGATTCGGAGACCCGCCGCATGGCCCACGTCATCAAGGATGAACTGGGCAAGCTGGCAAAGGATTTCGCACGTTTCAACGATCGCATGAAAAAGCTCGCCAGTCATATTGAACAGGCCAACAAGGATGTCAGCGAGGTGCGCATTTCCAGCGACAAGATCAGCCGGCGCTTCCAGCAGATCGAACGCGTCGAACTCGACCACCCGGACGCTGGCAGCACGCGCCTGCTCGACACCGAAGAATGAACTGGTTTGGCCGCTGGCGGCGATCCCGCATTCTGAAACGGCATGCGATTCCAGCCGAACTATTCGACGCGGCACTCGCCGCACTTCCCATCCTCGACGGCCTAAACGCGTCCGAATGCACGCGTCTGCGTGAAGCCGCCAGCCTGTTCATCCATGCCAAAACGTATTCAGCCGCCGGCGGCGCCGACGTCGACGCCACCACCCAGTTGTCCATCGCGTTGCAGGCGTGCCTGTTGACCCTCAATCTTCCGGAAAACAGCTATCTTGGCTGGAATGAAATCATTCTGTATCCGGATGAATTTCTGCGCCATCACGAGGAAATGGACGAAGCGGGGGTCGTGCACCACTCACGCGACATCCTGGCGGGGGAATCCTGGGATGGAGGCCCCCTTGTGCTCTCGCTGGCTGACGTGGCAGCCAGTGGGCAGGGCGATGGCGTCAACGTCGTACTGCATGAGTTTGCCCACAAGCTCGACATGCTGAACGGGGATGCCAATGGTTTTCCGCGCCTGCATCGCGACATGAGCGCCGCCGACTGGGCGCGCGACTTCAGTGCAGGGTTTGCCAACCTGTCCTCGCGTTTGGATGCGGGGGAGGACACGCCCATCGACCCCTATGCCGCCACCGACCCGGGCGAGTTCTTTGCCGTATTGACTGAAGTGTTCTTCGAAACGCCGGATCTGCTCAAAAGCGAGTATCCGGCAATCTACCGACACCTCCAGCAGTTCTACCGCCAGGATCCGCTCGGTCGGCTCCCCCATCATGCGCACCCCTGAGTCCCGCATTGCATCGCGGGTGGAAGGCATCGCACCCTTCCATGTCATGGCAATCCTGGCCAAGGCCCACGCGCTCGAGGCTGCCGGACACGACATCATCCATCTTGAAATCGGCGAACCCGATTTCGCCACGCCCGCCCCCATCGTCGAGGCAGGCATCGCCGCCCTGCGCGCAGGCCACACGCATTACACCGGGGCACTTGGCCTGCCCGCCCTGCGCGACGCCATTGCCGGGTTCTACGACTCGCGTTGGCAGGGGGCCGTCCCATCCTCGCGCGTCGTCGTCACGCCCGGCGCATCCGGCGCCCTCCTGCTAACGCTCGGTCTGCTGGCCGGCCCTGGAGACGAGGTGCTGATGGCCGACCCGGGCTACCCCTGCAACCGCCATTTCGCCACGTTTTGCGATGCCCGTGCGGTCGCGATTCCGGTCGGTGCCGACAGCGGTTTTCAACTCACCCTTGAAGCCATCCTTCTCCATGCCAGTTCGGCCACTCGGGCGGTCATGATCGCCAGCCCGTCCAACCCGACCGGGACGAGTATTTCATCCGAAGAACTCGCGCGCATTCACGACTGGTGCCGCGTCCAGGGCGTGGCCCTGATCATCGACGAAATCTATCTGGCGCTCACCTACGATGGCATCGAGCACAGCGCCGCGCGCTGGGACGACGTTTTCGTCATCAACAGCTTTTCGAAATATTTTTCGATGACCGGCTGGCGGCTCGGTTGGCTGGTCGCACCCGCCTGGGCCATTCCGGCGTTGGAACGGCTGGCGCAAAATCTGTTTCTGGCGGCGTCCACCCCGGCACAACACGCGGCGCTGGCAGCTTTCTCGCCAGACAGCATTAATGAACTCGAAACCCGCAAGGATACACTGCGCGCCCGTCGCGATTTTCTGTTGCCCGCCTTGCGCGCGCGCGGGTTTGTTATCCCGGTGACCCCTCAGGGTGCGTTTTATCTGTATGCCGATTGCAGCCGCTTCACTGGTGACAGCCCTGCATTTGCCAGTCAACTGCTCGAACAGGCAGGGATTGCAGCAACGCCCGGGATCGATTTTGGCACGCACGACACGGCCCGCCACCATATTCGCTTTGCCTACACCCAGCCACTGGCGCGTTTGACCGAGGCAATGGCCCGGCTCGATCACTTTCTACAGGCGTAAAAAAACCGGCCAGAAGGCCGGTTTTTCGTTCCTGAGCCAGAATTAGTAGGCAGGAGCAGGAGCAGCAGCGTCAGCAGCGGCACCAGCAGCAGCGTCAGCAGCGGTTGCAGCTTCGCCAGCAGCAGCAGCAGCGTCAGCAGCAGGAGCAGCAGCTTCTTCAGCAGCTTGGCTAGCATCGATTGCAGCTTGGCCAGCATCAATTGCAGCTTCGCCAGCAACTTCAGCAGCAGGCGCTTCAACAGCAGCTTCTTCTTTAGCGCCACAAGCGGTCATGGAAACAGCCAACAGAGCAGCCAACAGAACGGAATATTTCATTTGATTTCCCTTTACATACAAATATAAAAACCCACACCAGGAATCGGTCCGGGACTTGAGATCCAGCCGACGCGCGAAATTGTAGCAAATCGCTAGAAGAAAACCACTCTATGCACAATTTCTTCTTAAATGGGAACACAACGTTGCATAAACACAACACGCCCGGCATGCCTGCTGAACCTAATGACAAGGGACACGAAGTTCCTCCGCAAAACGGGACTTTAGCCCGATCCCTCGCCGAATGAACCCGGGTAACACTTCCTATTCGGCAAGTTTTGTGTTCACAAACGCTTCAAGGTTCTCCGAAAGGTTGCCGGCGGCGAGCGCGCGCCTGTAGGCCGCACGTGCGTCATCGGTCTTTCCCTGGCTGGCCCTGGCCAGTCCAAGCCCGATCCACCACGCCCCCTGTCCTGGCTGCTGTTTGAGCGCCTGTTCGTAGTGTCGTACACCCTCCGGGTGTTGCCTGAGGCGCGCATGCAGGGCTGCAAGGGTTGCATGGTAATCCGCATTGACGCCCTGCCCCCTACCCCGCTCTGCAGGGTTGCCACCGCCCCTTCAACCTCGCCACGTGCCGCCTGAAGACATGCAAGGCTGAGCGCGAACCAGGCATTGTCCGGCTGAGTGATCCGCCCTTCCAGCAGGAGCTTCTCGGCTTCCTGATTCTGGCCGGCCTCGTTCAACAAGGTGGCCAGGACCTGGCGCGCTGCGGCATGCTCACGCAAACACGACCGTCATGGCGCGACGACGCGCCGATCCGAGCAGGCCCGCGGGCTAATCCAGACTATCGCCCTGACTGCTCGATCATCTCGCCCGGCTGGGACCCCGGACGCAGCTTGCCCTGATAAATGAAACCCGAGCCATAGCGGCGGCGCCCATCCTGCGTGGTAATGAGTTCGTTCTCACTCCAGACCCAGGCATGACCGTCGCGGGAATCGATGATAAACGCCCGCCCGCCACCCTTGCCGCCGTCGGCGCCGACCAGTGGCAAGGCCTGATAGCGCCCGTCATCAGCCAGCGCACTGCTCGACAGGGCCAGCAATCCCAGTATCCATCCTGTTCGCATCGTGCTTCCTTTCGTTAACGTGAAACTCGCGTAGCGAGGCCCCGCCCCTCTCTCCCGCTTGAGGGAGAGAGTTAGGAGAGAGGGAAACGGGCATGACGACCATCCCAGCATAGGGAGTGTCTTGTCGCCATGCCCGTTCGGTTTACTTGAAAAGTGCGTTCACGGCCGCCGCGTCCAGTACATATTCATGGTTGCAGATGTCGTCATGCACCCGGATCTTGCCTTGGTCAGCGATGATCGCCTCACATTCTGCCTGACCGACGCTCTGCAGCATGGAATGGATCTTGGTCAGGTCATACGGGCAGTGATAACTGACCGGGCGCGGATCGTAGACGCGCACGTCCTCTTCCGGGAACAGACGCTCGATCAGCTTGATCGACCCAAGGTCCAGCAGTTCGTCCGGGTGCACGGTATCCGCCAGGATCTGCAGCCGGTTCCAGCCATCGGCATCGCGTTCGGCAGCGCCCGGCAACGCCTGCAGAAACAGGCCTGCTGCGGTGTCGTGGTTGGCCGCCAGCCACAGGCGGGTGGGCAGTTGCTCGGATTGTGCGAGGTAATGCTCGAACACGTCCGCAAGGGTTTCGCCCTGCAACGGCACATGGCTCTGATAAGGCTGGCGCATGCCGGCCTGGTCGAGCGTCAGGGCCAGCGCGCCTTCACCCAGCAGTGCCGGCACCTTCCCCGCCGACACCTCCGGAGTCGCGCGGGCCATGCCGCGCAGGCGCAGTTGTTCGTCGCAATCCATCACCAGCAGCGACACGGCGCCTTCGCCCCGCAACTGGAAAGTCAGGCGTCCGGGCTGTTTGAGATTGGCGGCAATCAGCGTGGTCACCACCGCAAGCTGACCCAGCAGCTCATGAACAGGTTCAGGGTAGGCGCGTCCGTCCGTCATCTCGCGCCAGGCAGTGCCCAACTGCACCCAGGCGCCGCGAATGTCGAGTTGCTCGAATAAAAAACTGCGCGCCCGGCTGGGCTGAGTGTCGTCTGTGTTCAATTGAGTTGGACCCGTTCGCCCCAGGGCACCGCGCCCTTGCCTTTCACCAGCCAGATCACCGGATAGTTCGGGGGCAAGTTTGGAAAATCGCCCTCGGCGTCAGTGAAATACACCAGCATGTTGGGACTGCGGTTTTCATGCTCGACCCAGTCGAAGACCGGCCGGAAATCGGTGCCGCCGCCGCCCGCAATTCCGTCCGGAAGCGCCATGGTGTCCCAGGGTTCGAATTCCCACGGACTGGCTTCGGCCACATGGTTGTCGCACGCCAGCAGCGTCACCCGGGCACGCACCTGGCCTTTCAGTGCATCCAGCTCGGTGACGAACTCGCGCAACTCCTCGTCGCTGATCGAGCCGCTGGTATCGATGGCGGCGATCACCTCCAGCCCTTCGCTCGACAGGCGCGGTAGCAAGGCATCGCCCTCGCGCCGCGACGGGCGGCGCCATGAATAGTCGTCGCGCTGATTCACAGCAAAGAAGCGCGCCAGCAAGGCACGCCACGGTAAGCTCGGCGCCAGCAGGCCATCGACCCAGCGCATCATTGACTGCGACAGCTTGCCGGCCTGGCGCGCGGCCTGGGCGGCAGCGGCGAGGCGGTTTTTCCATTGTTCGGACAACTCTTCGCGCTCGCTCGGCGACAATTCGCTAGGCTTCTGCGAAGGCTGGCTGCCGCTGCCCTGCTGCTCCTCGGCTTCGCTCTGGCCTTCCTTGCCCTGCCCGCCGGACGCGCCGCCTTCAGGGTCATCCTGACGCTCGTCCTCGTCAGGACTCGCGCCCTGCTCGTTGTCGTTGTCGAACAGGTGCTGGTCGAAGGACTCTTCCGGCGTGTCTTCAGGAATCAGCGGGTAGATTTCTTCCGCCGACAGGGTCATAAAGTTCTGGTCGGCCAGGATGCCATGCAGCGGCGGTTTGAGGCCTTCCTCGATCAGGATCAAATTCACCGCATGGTCGCACGCCACATCCCAGCGGCGCTTGACGCGATGATTGCGGCGCTGCGGATGCCCCATCGCGCAGTGCATCGCCTCGTGCGCCAGGACGAATTGCGTCTGGGCGAGAGTGAGGTTATCGACAAATTTGGGGTTGAAGTAGAAGGCCTGCGCGTCGGTGCCGGTGGTGGTGCACCAGTCGCCGCCCACCTTCAGTGGCAGATGCATCACCAGCGCGCCGAGGAAGGGCCGCTCCATGATGAGCCGGGTGCGTGCGGCGGCGAGCTTGGTGAGGATCGGCTGCAGCGCGTCGGGCTGTTCAGACATGAATCAATGCTCGTACAAAACCAGATCAGTGATGCTGTTGGCCCACTCGGTGAAAGCCGGCACCGCGAACAGCGGCCGCCCGACCGCACGATGCAGATCGGATACCAGCATCACGCCCATTTCACGCTGCGGAAAACGCTGCGCGTACTTGAGGATATTGCCGTACACCGCCGTCGCATCGCCTTTTTCGGCGGCTTGCAGCGCCTTGCGCACCAGCGCGGCGGCAACCCCATATTGGAGGTCGATGCCTTCGGGCACCTCGGCGTCGGCGCCGGCGATGATGGCATCGAGATCGGGCATCTGCGCCATGTTGTCGACGAAGGTTTTCAGTTCCAGCCCGGCCGCCTGGCCGACGCATGCCATCAGCGCATCGGCCAGCAGCTCGGTCTGGTCGAATTTCTGCAGCGCGCGATGGGCATACTCCCACGAGCGCGGGCTGGGAAAGGCGATCGGCGTGTGGGCAGGATCAAAGCTGAACAACAGGTCGGGGCGAAACCGCAGGAACGCAATCACCCGCGTATCGATATCCTGGCTGTACGCCCAGTCGACCCAATCATCGAGGAACACCTCGACTTCGTAATGGGTGAACCGGTTGGCCAGCGGTGCCGGCATCGCATAGGTCACGCCGCGGTCACCCTGGCGGTTGCCGGCGGCAAAGATGACCCAGCCTTCGGGCACCTGGTATTCGCCCAGGCGACGATCGAGGATCAACTGGTAGGCCGCAGCCGAAACGGTCGGCGGCGCCGAGGTGATTTCATCCAGAAACAGGATGCCCGTTGGGCCATGACGAACGGCGTCCGGCAATACGGAGGGAATCGACCATTCGACCAGCTGGCCGTTGCGGAACGGAATGCCGCGGAGATCGGTCGGTTCCATTTGCGACAGGCGGATGTCGATCAGCGGCACGCCGTGCTGCTGGGCAATTTTGGCCACGATCTGGGATTTACCCACGCCGGGCGGGCCCCACAGCATCACCGGCGTGTGGTGGCCGTCGACAGCGCTTTCAAATTCGCGTGCAAGAATGGTTTCGATATGGGATGGGCGCATGAACAAGCAGAACAACGATAAATGGCTCTGAATGATAATCGCTCGCGCCCCCCGGTTCCAGTTTCATCCTTGATCAAGGTAAGGGGATTTTGGTACCGTGCATCGAAACCCAACAAATGGATGCAGCATGAATTTTTGCAGTGAATGTGGCAGCGCCGTCATCGTGCGCGTGCCAGAAGGCGACCATCTGCCGCGCCATATATGCACCGACTGCGGCACCATTCATTATCAGAATCCCAAGATGGTCGTCGGCTGCATCCCGGAATGGGAAGACAAGGTGCTGCTGTGCCGGCGCGCGATCGACCCCAAGTACGGGATGTGGACGCTGCCTGCCGGGTTCATGGAAAACGGCGAAACCACCCTCGAGGGCGCGGCTCGCGAAACGTGGGAAGAGGCCGGCGCGCGTATCGAAGTGGGCGGACTGTACACCCTGTACAACCTGCCGCACATCAATCAGGTCTACTTCATGTTCCGCGCCCGGCTGCTCGACCTGGATTTTCAGCCTGGCATCGAATCGCTGGAAACCCGCTTATTCACCGAGGCCGAGATTCCCTGGGACGACATCGCGTTTCGCACCGTGCGCGCCACGCTGGAACAGTATTTCAACGACCGCCGCAGCGGCACGTTCGATTTTCATTTCGGCGATATCCGCACCCGCTGAATCAAGCGGCTTCGGCGAACCGCTCCCGCCCCACCACCTCCATGCCCACGCGCAGCCAGCCTTCGTGGCCCTCAAGCACTTCGCCCAGCCGCAAGCGATAGACGATGTCCCCGTCCAGCAGCATCAGGATCGCCCCCAGCCGGTAATGCGACCGTGGCATCAGCAGATTGCTGCTGCCCTGCTCCTCGTGCGCCATCGGCAGGAACAGCGCCCAGTCCTTGCTGGCCGCTGCCTCCGGCGCATCGGTTTCCAGCCAGACGCGCACGCGTTTGGGGTGGCGCGACAGGCGCTGGGTGCCCACCAGATGATGACCGTCTTCCTCCCGATTCCAGCGGATGGCCAGCAATTGCCAGGCGGTTTCCGAAGGATTCCAGCTGACCGCCACCAGATGACCATTCGGCTGTGTCTGCGCTTGCACGACATCGAAGCCCATGCCTTCCGCGCTCTCGTCGCGCAGCGTCCAGGATTCCAGGGGCGGCCGGTCGCCTGCAGCCTCGCGGTTGGCCAGCGCGGCCATAATGTTGTCCATTCCCGTAGCCACCCAGACACGCCCGAACCGGTTCGTGCGCTCGCGGTTGCGGTTGATTCCGCCGCGCTCGATCAGGCTCGCCATCTGGCGCGTCAGTCCCTTGTTTTCAATTCCGTCGTCCGAGGTTTGATCGAGCGCCCTCAGGTGGTCGACCAGTGGTTGCAGCGCAAAATAACGCAGCCGCGACCCCTGTTGCCATTCATTGTCCAGCACGCAGGCGCCTTCGTCATGCGACAGGTCCACCCTGTGCGTATGTCCATCCGGATCGATTTCGATAGACGGCAGCGGCAAGGGTCCGTAGCCTTCCAGAATCTGTGCGATGGCCTCGATGTGCTGCGGGCGGAACCCCACCGGATGCACCAGGCCCATCAGCACGCCCAGCGTATACTCGCGTGCGCAGTGAGTGGGGCGAGAATCGATGATCACCTCCTGGTTGGCGAAGCTGTCCCGCTCGACCAGCCGATACACCTTGTGCATGCGCCGCCACGCTGACGCGCCAGGATTGCGCGCCTGATGGTAGTCCCAGCGCATGGCCAGGACAGTGTAGCGCAAAGCACGGGTGGCGATTTCCGCTGCATATGGCCTTAATTCGGCACTCGCAGGTCCCCGGTAAGCCGCCTTCAGCAATTTCAGCCAGGCTTCCGACAGCAGCGACCAGAATGCCCAGGTTTCGCGCCACAAGGCCTGGCGAGCCAAGCGAAACGTGCCCTGGTTGCGGACATATTGCTCGACCACCCGCCGCTGCAAGGGCATACCCGCCTCTTCGACCCTGACCAGCGATTTCATGTGACTGAGCGAGGCTGCGTCATGTTCCGCATTGAACCGCTCCAGTCCCTGCACCAGGGCATGGTGTGCGTCATAGTCCGAATCCGACGGCAACCGCTTCAGCCACCTTTCAGTCGCCTTCAACGTGGCAAACGGCGTCCCGCCCTCTGTTGCTCTGCGGAGGGTGATCGCGCTCAACATTTCAAACAATTCGGTCATGGCGGAAGGACGGAAGTTCCAGATGGCTGCAGAGCAGCAGCATCCATGCCAGCCGCCCCCCACTTGAGCCGCCCCTTCCAACCATCGGTATTCCCTGGAGTTGGAGTGTCTTCTTGTCATTGACAGTCAACTGGATCATCGAAAAATCGACACTTGTTGATGGGGCGACGTCAATTTCGTGGCCCTGCGGACAGCCGAAGGATACCGGACAAACCCGTGCGAAGCCGCTACAATGCGCGCCGAGGAAGCGTGGCCGAGCGGTTTAAGGCACCGGTCTTGAAAACCGGCGATGGTGTGAGCCATCCGTGAGTTCGAATCTCACCGCTTCCGCCAAACAATTCTTCGCAATGCCTCGCGGCGCCCCGGTAACACCAAGCAATTACAAGGGGTATCAGGCATTACTCCTTCGCAGTTCATCGCGTTTCATCACTTGAAACCGGGGGCACAAGGGGGCATAATTTGGGGAATAAAATCGGGCATAGCAAATATGCCCCCACCCCCAAGAGGAATGCCTCCATGCCCCTCACTGACCCCGCTGTCCGCAAAGCCAAGCCCGGAATCAAGCCCACCGGGGAATCAACAGAAAAACCCTACCGGATGGCGGACGCTGGCGGCATGTATCTGGAGGTATATCCCAACGGGTCCAAGTACTAGCGTATGAAGTACCGTTACGCAGGCAAGGAAAAGCGGCTTGCATTGGGTGTATACCCGGAAGTCACCCTGAAGGAAGCCCGCACTAAGCGCGACGAAGCGCGCAAGCTTCTGACCGAAGGGAATGACCCCAGCCAAGCCAAACAAGTGCAAAAGCGCGAAAAGCTTTTATCCTCTGCCAATTCATTTGAAGCGGTGGCGCGTGAGTGGTACGGCAAGCAAGCGAATACCTGGGTCAAAACTCACGCTGCGGACGTATTGCGGCGCTTGGAAGCCAACGCCTTTCCAGCGATCGGGCACAGACCCATCAAGGAAATCGAGCCCCCCGAACTGCTGATGATGGCGCGCAAGATCGAAACACGCGGGGCACATGACCTTGCACACAGGGTTCTTCAGGTGTGTGGACAGGTATTCCATTATGGAGTGGCTACGGGCCGTTGTAGCCGCGACCCCGTACCCGACTTGCGTGGAGCGTTGACGCCGCACGTCAAGAAACACCAAGCCGCCGTCAAACCGGAGGGGTTACCCGCCAGCCTGGGTCAAGCCCGAAGCCTGCTGGCCGACACGGGCTACTGCAGCGCAAACAATATCGCTTCCTGCGAAGAAGCTGGAATCGATCCATATATTGCGGTGGCAAAAGACGATCATCCTGTCCTTCTCCTGACGCCCGCCGCGATCTCACCAAGGAAAGGGAAGATTTAAGGCCCAGCAAAACTGCTCATTGACAGGGCCGTTTCGGCTAGATACCATTTTGCTATCCTTCCGGTAGTCACTGGAAACCTTTGGAGCCTGCCATGAATGAACCCACCGCCACCCTGCTGATCAAAAAAATCCCTGCCGGCTTGAAGCAATGGCTCGCCAAGGAGGCCGCCCAGCATGATCGATCCCAGAACAAAGAAGCCATTCGCCTGCTCGAGGAAGCGCGCGCGCTTCGCGAAAGCGAGTCCGCGCATCGCGGAGAGGGAGCGTCCGTGGATCAGATTCTCAAGAGGCTTCGGGCGCTGCCTGTCTTGGACGATCGGCCAATGGAGGAGATTCTGTATGACGAGGCCGGAATGCCAAAATGACGAAAAAAAGGGTTGACGCCGCTGTTATCGACTCGTCCGCTCTCCTGTGCGTCGCACTCAACGAGCCGGCGGCGGGGCTTTTTCTCGATGGCTTCTCAAGGACTGATGAGATGTTCATCGGGGCTGCCACGCGCGCGGAAACTTGGCTATCCATATACAACCAGAAAGGCGCGGACGGAGCGAGGCTGATCGATGAGATGATTGATGCCCTCAAAATCAAGACCGTTCCATTCGGCGAGGAGTCCCTTCCCCACTTTCGCCAGGGCGGCGCGGACTATCACCACAAGCACGACGATAAGGCCAGGCTCAATCTAGGCGACCTCTACACATACTCGCTCGCCAAGCATCTCGATCTCCCTTTATTTTTCCAGGGGACGGATTTTGAGAACACTGATCTGAAAAACGCCATGAGGGCTTTGGGATATCAGATGTCGGAAAAAGGCGTTCCCATTCTGCCCAGATCCCCTGAAAGGTAGTCGACAATTTGACGATTTTGGAATTCCGCTCCCGTTGGCGATCAATTTGCCGGAGACGAGAGATCATTGATTCCTTCTGATCACAACCCGCTCGCCAACTCTGGAAACAGAAAATCGACCAGAGCGTCGAACCTGCGATCCGGCTCGTATTCCGGACTGTTGGCCGCCAGCCTCGGCTTGTATTCCTCCGCCTTCTTGCGCCACTTGCCCTCCCGATCCTCTCGCCGGATCTGCTCCGCCCGGCCATAGACAGCCAGGGCGTGCCTGAAGGCCCGCAGCAAATCTGGATGGCCTCCGGCGATCAGATGGGCGACCTGAATGAGTTTGCTGAAGCGCCAACTTCCCGTCATTGCCCCCGCCGACTTCGAGCAGGCCATCGGCGGCGTGAACATCGCCGACTTCATCCGCGCCGAGGTGCTGGCGCTGACCTACACCGCGCACGACATGGCGGGTTTTGCGCGCGATCTGGGCTATGTGAATGCAGCCGGCACGGTGAAGCCCCCGTTTGTGTGGGATGCGGACGACCGCGCGCACCGCATGGCGCGGCTCGATGCGCTCTTCATGCATCTCTATGGCTTGTCCGCCGCAGACGCGGATTACATCCTCTCGACCTTTCCCATCGTGCGCGAAAAGGACCTCGCGGCGTTTGGCACGTTCCGCACCCGCGACCGGATTCTGGCCTACAGGCAGCGCATCGAGGACGGCGTGCTCTCTCACGACAATCTCCCCTGAGGCTGCCATCAAGCCTAATTTTCGGCATCCCATTCGTCGTTGCTCTCGCCTTGTCATATGCGTGTCGTGCCGAATGTGATAATGTGAATACATATATTCACATCAAGGCAGAACCCTGAGGGAATGCGACTATGGCGACCTCCATTCGGCTTACCCCGGAAATCGAGCAGCGACTCGATTTTTTATCGACCCAAACAGGGCGCACCAAGGCTTTTTATCTGCGCCAGATGATCGAGAACGGACTCGATGATCTGGAAGACTACTACCTTGCCGCCGAGGTGATGGAGCGTATCCGCAAGGGCGAGGAACGCGTTTTCACGTTGGACGAAGTGGAGCGCGACCTTGGCCTGGCGGATTGAATTGACGGCCACGTCCGCCAGGCAACTCGCCGAGCTGGACAAAAATTCCGCCCGCCTTGTTACGCGTTATCTCCGGCAACGCCTGGCGGTGGCCGATGTCCCGCGCAGCAACGGCAAAGCGCTGACCGGGCCGCTGGGCGGATTCTGGCGTTATCGCGTGGGCGATTTCCGCGTGATTTGCGAGATTCAGGATGGTGCTATATGCATACTGGTCATCGAAGTCGGCAACCGGCGCGAAGTCTACCGTTGACTCAACCCCTTACCCCCGCCAATCACGACCGCGACAATGCGGACATGACCTATGTCTATCCCGTTGTCTCGCGCCGTGCGGGGGGCGTATCGGTTGGCGTCAATCTCAATCCCAACAACGCCTGCAACTGGGCATGCGTGTACTGCCAGGTACCCAACCTGGTGCGCGGCACGGCGCCAGACATCGATCTGGTCCGGCTGGAAACCGAGCTGCGCGCCATGCTGGCCGACATTCTGCACGGCGACTTCATGCAAACGCGCGTGCCCGAAGGGGCCCGGCGACTCAACGACATTGCGCTGTCGGGCAACGGCGAGCCGACCAGCGCCAAGGCTTTTCCCAGGGTGATCGAATTGATCGGGCAGGTCATGTCGGATGTCGGCCTGGCCGGCACCATCAAGCTGGTGCTGATCACCAACGGCAGCCTGATCGACCGGCCTCGCGTGCAGGAGGGGCTCCGGAAAATGGCGGCACTGAATGGCGAGGTGTGGTTCAAGTTCGACAGTGCGACCGCAAGCGGCATGCGCGCGATCAACCAGACCCGCATTTCGCCCGACCGGCAATTCGAGCGCCTGACCATTGCCGCAAGCCTGTGTCCGACCTGGCTGCAGACCTGCGTGTTTGCACGCGATGGCATGCCGCCTTCGGCCAGCGAGCAGGCGGCCTATCTGGACAGGGTGGCGCACATCCGGCAACAGTCGATTCCTGTGCGCGGGGTGTTGCTTTATGGGCTGGCCCGGCAGTCGATGCAACCTCAGGCCAGCCGGCTCGAGGCATTGCCAGCCGAATGGCTGAACGGGTTTGCCGACAGCATCCGTGCGGCCGGTTTACCGGTCAAGGTTTCACTATGATTTTCGGCATCGGGACCGACCTGCTGGACGCCGACCGCATTCGCGGCGGACTCGAGCGTTTCGGCGAGCACTATGCCGACCGCATCCTCGCGCCCGCCGAGCACCGAAGTTACTTTGCCAGCCACGATCCGGTCCGTTTCCTGGCCAAGTGTTTCGCGGCCAAGGAAGCGTTTGCCAAGGCCGCCGGAACCGGGCTGCGTTCGCCGGTCACCCTGCGCAACATCGCCGTCCTGCGCGACACCCTTGGCAAGCCGCATATCGAATGCGCGCCCGAACTGGCCGCCTGGCTGGCGGCACGCGGCATCACGGCGCATCATGTCTCGCTGTCGGACGAGGACAATCTGGTGCAGGCCGTTGTGATTCTGGAGTCGACATGACGTTGGGACCCTTGATGCTGGACGTGGCGGGTGTCGAACTCTCCGACGACGACCGCCGCCGCCTGTCGCATCCGCTCGTCGGCGGGGTGATCCTGTTCACCCGCAACTACCGCGACCCGGTGCAGCTGGCTGCGTTGACCACGGAGATCCATGCGCTCAAGTCTGCCCCCCTGCTGATCGGCGTCGACCACGAAGGCGGTCGGGTGCAACGCTTCCGCGAGGGGTTTACACGGCTGCCGCCGATGCGCGTGTTCGGCGAGTTGTGGGACGCGCATCCGCTGCAGGCCAAACACCTGGCACGCGAAGCCGGCTATGTGCTGGCGAGCGAGTTGCGCGCACACGGCATCGACTTCAGTTTTGCGCCGGTGCTTGATCTGGATTTCGGCGCCTCCTCGGTCATTGGCGACCGCGCCTTCCACGCTGACCCTCACGCCGTCTTCGAACTAGGACAGGCGGTGATGCTGGGCATGAAAGACGCCGGCATGGCAGCCTGCGGCAAGCATTTTCCCGGTCACGGCTTTGTGGTGGCGGACTCGCATCTCGCCATCCCGATGGATGAACGCACTCTGGCCGACCTCGCCATTGCCGACCTGGTGCCGTTCCGGCTGATGATCGAGGCCGGACTGGCGGCGATCATGCCGGCACATGTGATCTACCCGCAGGTTGACGACCAGCCGGCCGGCTTCTCGAAAGTGTGGCTCCACAAGCTGCTGCGCCAGCAGCTCAAGTTCGATGGCACCATTTTCAGCGACGATCTGTGCATGGCAGGCGCGGCCGTGGCGGGCGGCGTGGTCGAACGCGTAGCGGCGGCGCTCAACGCCGGCTGCGACATGGCGCTGGTGTGCAACCGGCCCGACCTGGCCGATGAAGTGCTGGCCAGGCTGAAAGTAGACTGGCCGGCGCCCGCCCGTGCCCGTCTGGCGCGCATGCACGGCCATCCGCATCCGTCCTCCATGACGCAACTGCGCGAATCGGCACGCTATGCCAATGCGCTGCACCACATCGCCGGGCTCGGGCTGGACAGCGCCGACCTCAACCTGCAACCCGACCCGACCGACTACTGTGCACGTTCATAACCACGCCCATCAGCACGATCACGACGCCGCGCTCTCGCTCGACCGCGGCGAGTCGCACGCGGATCACCACCTGGGACACCCGGGCCACAACGGGAAATTCGTCGTTGCCTTGCTGCTGACGCTGTCATTTGCCGGGGTCGAGGCGCTGGCCGGCTGGTGGTCGGGGTCGCTGGCACTGCTGGCCGACGCCGCCCACATGCTCACGGACAGCTCAGCGCTGGGACTCGCGGCAGGCGCTGCCTGGCTTGCACGCCGACCACCCAGTACCCGCCATACCTACGGTCTGGTCCGCGCCGAAGTGCTGGCCGCGCTGTTCAACGGCGTGTTGATGCTGATTCTGATCGGCTTCATCGTGAGCGAGGCCATCGATCGCCTGGGCACGCCACGTGTGATTGCTGGTGACATGGTCATCGGCGTCGCGGTCATCGGCCTCGGGATCAACCTGCTGGTCGCCTGGGTGCTGAGCCGCGGGGAATCCACGCTGAACAGCCGTGCGGCCCTGCTGCACGTGCTGGGCGACGCACTCGGTTCGGTTGCCGCCATCACCGCCGGCATCGTCATCGTCACCACCGGCTGGACGCCGATCGACCCGCTTTTATCGCTGCTGGTGGCGGCGCTTATTCTGATCTCGGCACTGCGGCTGCTGAGTGAAGTGGTGCACGTGCTGATGGAAGGCGTGCCCACCCATGTCCGGCTCGAAACCGTCGGCAAGGACCTGGCTGCACTGGAAGGCGTCCTGCGCGTACACGATCTGCATGTATGGACACTGTCCTCCGGCACCATCGCGCTGTCGGCTCACCTGGAAATTCGCAACCTGTCCGACTGGCCCGGCATTCTCACCGCAGCGCGTCAGGTCATGGATGACCAGCATGGCATCCGACATGTTACCTTGCAGCCCGAGGAACTGGTTGCTCAGGCGTTGCGGCGCGCCCCATTTCCGCCCGATTCCCCTTCTGCGTAATCCGCATACATTCAAAATGGGATCAAAACACTTGACGCGTTAATAGGAATCGTTATCATTCGCACCCAACCGTTAAGGGTTTCCCCTGCCGTACGCACGCCTCCCCAGCCAGCCAGACACTCAGCCAGCTCATGAACGCCTCTGCCATCGCCCTCGTCGGCAACCCCAACGTCGGCAAATCCGTCCTGTTCCACCGGCTGACCGGCGCCTACGTCAACGTCTCCAACTATCCCGGCACCACGGTCGAGGTGGCACGTGCGCCTGCACGTTTCGATGCAGAAATCGACCTGATCGACACCCCCGGCGTGCTGACCCTGCCCGCGCGCAGCGACGACGAACGCGCCACCGTGCGCGCCCTGCTGCACGAACCGCTGCGCACCCTGATTCAGGTGGGCGACGCCAAGAACCTGCGCCGCACGCTGACGCTGAGCGCGTTGTTGGCCGAACTGGGCGTGCCTGCTGTACTCGCGCTCAACATGCACGACGAAGCCTGCGCGCGCGGGGTCATCGTGGATGCCGAGGCGCTGTCCGAAGCGCTCGGTATTCCGGTTGTCCCCACGGTTGCCACCGGCGGCGAAGGCATTGCCCCGCTCACGCGCAATCTGGCCCACGCAAGCAACCCGCAGCCGCTGCTGCATTACGACACCACCACCGAATTGGCGATTGCCAGCATGGCAGAACGCATCGCTGCGCATGCCCCCCACCCCAGGCTGAATGCGCGCGGGCTGGCCATTCTGTATCTCGAGCAAGACAGCGAGGTCGAAGCCTGGCTGAAGGAGGCGGCTGGCGGAGCCTTCGCCGAACTCGCCGCGATTCGGGATGCGGCCCACGCCAGCGGCGTCACCCCCGCCGCGCTGGCGCACGAACCCGGCGAGGCCGCCGGCACCCTGGCTGCCCGCGTGACCAAGCGCACCGCCAAGGCCAGCCCGCTCATGGCTCACCGGGTCGGTCAGTGGATCATTCATCGCTTCTGGGCGTGGCCGATCCTGTTGGGTGTGCTGTATGTCGTGTACGAATTTGTCGGGATATTCGGCGCGGGCACCCTGATCGGTCTGATGGAGAACGACCTGTTCGGTGGAATATTGAATCCGGCGGTCACCCAATTGGTGGAGCGACACATCAGCGTGCTCTGGCTGGCCGATCTGCTGGTCGGACAATACGGTCTGTGGACCATGGGCATGACCTATGCGCTCGCGTTAATCCTGCCAATTGTCACCACCTTCTTCATTGCCTTTGGCCTGCTCGAGATTCAGGCTACTTTGCGCGACTGTCCGTACTCGCCAACCGCCTGTTCAAGCTGATCGGCCTGAACGGCCGCGCAGTGCTGCCGATGGTGCTGGGGCTCGGCTGCGTCACCATGGCCACGCTCACCACACGCATCCTGCACAGCCCGCGCGAGCGCCTGATCACCATTTCCTGATGGCGCTGGCGATTCCCTGCTCGGCGCAACTGGGCGTGGTGCTGGGTCTGCTGGGCGGCATTTCCTTTTCGGCCACGCTGATCTGGGTGGTGTCGATGGTTGCGGTGCTGATGCTGGCAGGCTTTCTCGCGGCCAAGCTCATTCCAGGACGGCGCATTCCGCTGGTCACCGAAAAGCCGCCCATCCGCATGCCGCTCATGGGCAACGTCGCCAAGAAAACCGTGGGGCGGCTGAAATGGTATCTGATCGAGGTGATTCCGCTGTTTCTGCTGGGCACGCTCATCATGTTTTTGCTGGACCGTTTCGGTGCACTGCCCGCCATCATCGAGGCTGGCGAGCCACTGGTCTCGGGCTGGTTGGGGCTGCCCAAGGAAGCCAGCGCCGCCTTCGTCATGGGCTTCTTGCGCCGCGACTTTGGCGCCACCGGCCTGTTTGCGTTGAGCCATCAACTATCGCCGATCCAGGCCGTGGTTGGCATGGTGACCATCACCCTGTTCGTGCCCTGCATCGCCAGCGTGATGATGATCGTGAAGGAGCAGGGGCTGAAAATTACCGCAGCCATGCTGGCGATGATTATCCCGTTTGCGTTCCTGATCGGTGGCCTGCTCAACCACCATCTGCGCGCGGTTTGGGAAGCAGGCGCATGAGCCCGACCGATCACAACGCCCGCGTTCCGCTCAGCTTCCTTTTGCCCGGCGCCCGCGCTCGCATCGAGGACCTCGACGAAGCCATTGAATCCACCCAGCGCGAGCAACTGGTCGCGTATGGCCTCGCCCCCAATCGGCCGCTGCTTGTGTTGCAGCAGCGGCCGATGACGATCGTCATGATCGACGAAGTCGAACTTGCGCTCGAAGCCAGCGTGGCCAGGCATGTCTGGGTGCGGCGGCGTTAGCGGTCACCTCGGTTTGCATTCTCTACGCTGCATTTCGCTACAAGCCTCTCCCTGCCTGGATCACTTGCTGCAGTTTCTGTATTGACAACCATTCTCATTATCTATAACGTTTGCCCATCGCGTTTCGAACCATAAGGTGTGCCGTGTATATCTGTCTTTGCAAAAACGTCACCGACCATGAAATTCGCCGCATGGTGCACCACCATGGGGTGACCACGATGCGTCAGCTCCGCGATGAACTCGGGGTCTCCACCCAGTGCGGACGCTGTGCACACTGCGCGAAAGATGTGCTCCAGGCGTCACTCGCCGAATGCCGGGCGTGTTCCGCTCAATCGTCATTTGCCGCCGCCTGAGTCCCCGCCAAAATCCCGTCCCGACAGGCCATGCGCACCATGTGGCCGTCCGGGTTTTGCTCTAGAATCACAGGCGCCCCCGTTCGCCCTATAGCCACCATCCGCCCAGCCAACGGCTCATTGGGTTTGACCACTCAACAGGAGAAAGCCATGAAAGGCGACAAGAAAGTCATCCAGTATCTGAACAAGGCGCTGACCATCGAGCTCACCGCGATCAACCAGTATTTCCTGCATGCCCGCATGTACAAGAACTGGGGCCTGATCGCCCTCGGCAAGCATGAATACGACGAATCCATCGAGGAAATGCAGCACGCAGACAAGCTGATCGAGCGCATCCTGTTTCTTGAAGGCCTGCCCAACCTGCAGGACCTGGGCAAACTGCTGATCGGTGAAAACGTCGCCGAATGCCTCGCCTGCGACCTCAAGCTCGAACACTCGGGCCGCGCGTTGTACACAGAGGCCATCACCCACTGTGAATCGGTCAAGGATTACGTGTCGCGCGATCTCCTCACCGGCATCCAGTCCGACACCGAAGAGCACATTGATTATCTGGAAACCCAGCTCGACCTGTTGAAGCGCATGGGGGAACAGAACTACATGCAGACGGCCGCCGGCCCCATCGCAGGTTAAGCGTCATTCGCCTTTACAATCGACGTCCCCCAGTGGGACGTTTTTATGCCTGATATTTTTGACCCCAACTGCCGTGCCTGTCCGCGCCTCGCCACGTTTCTCGACGATGTTCGCGTGCGCCATCCCGACTACCATGCCCGCCCGGTGCCGGCATTTGGCGCTGCCCGCCCGCGCCTGCTGATCGTCGGACTGGCACCCGGAATGCATGGCGCCAACCGCAGCGGCCGACCGTTCACCGGCGATCATGCCGGCATCCTGCTGTATCGAACCCTGCACCAGTTCGGCTACGCCAGCGCGCCGGAATCAGTTTCCGCCGACGACGGCCTGCAACTCATCGATTGCCGCATCACCAACGCGGTGAAGTGCCTGCCCCCTGCCAACAAGCCGGAACCGGGGGAGATCCGCGAGTGCAACCGCTATCTCGCGGCGGAACTCGCCGGTCTGCCCGTGGACGCCAGCATCCTGGCGCTGGGACAGATCGCGCACCAGGCCGTGCTGCGCGCGCTGGGGCTGAAGCTCAAGGACTATCCCTTCGCGCACGCCAGCGACTACCCGCTGCCAGACGGCCGTCGGATGGTCAGCAGTTATCACTGCTCCCGCTACAATACCCAGACGCGCCGTCTCACCCCCGAGATGTTCGCGGCCGTGTTCACCCTGATTCAAGCAAAGGACTGACCATGCCCGTCGTCACCATCAAACTCGCCGGCAAGCTCACCCGCGACCAGAAGCAGAAAGTCGCCCAGGAGATCACCGCCACCCTCGAGCGCCATGCCGGCAAACCGGCTTCGTACACGTATATCGCGTTCGAAGAACTGCCGGAAGAAAACTGGGCGATTGCCGGCCAGCTGCTCGACGAAGACTGATGCTTTCTTTTTCCGCGAAGGACGCAAAGAAAGACCTTGACGTTCACCTTTGCACCCTTCACGAATAACAGGTTTCAAGCGTGAGCATCGACAAGGCGTTTCTTGCCTCGCTGCCCACCCTGCCCGGCGTCTACCGCATGGTGGATGCCGCTGGGGCGGTGCTCTACGTCGGCAAGGCAAAAGACCTGAAGAAACGTGTCTCCAGCTATTTCCAGAAAACCGATCAAAGCCCGCGCATCCGGCTGATGCTGAAAAGTGTCGACCACATCGATACCACGGTGACGCGCACCGAGGCCGAAGCCCTCCTGCTGGAAAACAACCTGATCAAGGGACTGAAACCGCGCTTCAATATTTTGTTCCGCGACGACAAGTCCTATCCCTATCTCTTGCTGACCGGGCACCGCTTTCCACGCCTGGCCTATTTCCGCGGCACGCCGAAAAAGCGCGACCAGGCATTCGGGCCGTTCCCCAACGCATATGCCGTGCGCGAAAGCATCCAGCTCCTGCAGAAAGTCTTCCAGCTGCGCACCTGCGAAGACACGGTTTTCGCCAACCGTTCGCGTCCGTGTCTGCTGCACCAGATCAAGCGCTGCACCGCGCCCTGCGTCAAACGCATCACGCCGGAAGCCTATGCGCGGGACGTCAGCGCATCGGCTCAACTTTTAAGGGGCGAGGCCACCGAACTGATCGCCGACATCACAGCACAGATGAACGCTGCAGCCGCCGCACTTGATTTCGAGACCGCCGCCCTGCTGCGCGACCGCCTGCGCATGCTGGCAACGGTGCGCGAGAAGCAGTTCGTCGACACCACGGGCAGCGAGACCGATGCCGATGTCGTTGCGGTGGCCGACGTTGCCGGCGTCATCGCAGTCAACCTGACCATGATTCGCGGCGGACGGCATCTTGGGGACCGCAGCTTCTTTCCGCAGCACAGCGAAGGCGCAAGCCTGGCCGAGACGCTGGAAGCCTTTATCGCCCAGCATTATCTCGATCACCCGATTCCCGCGCGGATTCTGGTCAGCGAAGCCATCGAAACCGATACGCTGGAAACGCTGTTAAGCGAACACGCACAGAAAAAAGTCAGCCTGCACCCGCAAGGGGTAGGCCGTGGTTGTAAAGCCGGTAAACCGGCAACAACCACGCTCCTGCACCGCGTCACCGGCGAACGCAAGATCTGGATCGGCATGGCGCAGGCCAACGCACGCTTGTCGGCCGAACGTCGCAGCGCCGACCGCACACAGCAATCCCAACGGCTGGCCGCGTTGCGCGACACGCTCGACCTGCCGCAGCTCAAGCGCATCGAATGCTTCGACATTTCGCACACCATGGGTGAAGCCACGGTGGCGTCCTGCGTCGTCTACGAAGGCGACGACCTGAAAAAATCCGACTACCGCCGCTACAACATCAATGGCATCACCCCCGGCGACGACTACGCTGCAATGCATGCGGCGCTGATCAAGCGTTTTCACAAAAGCGTGGAAGAAAGCGGCGTGCTGCCCGACCTGCTGCTGATCGACGGCGGCAAAGGCCAGATATCGATGGCGGTCGATGCAATGACCGAGCTCGGACTGGGCGAAGTACTGCTGCTGGGCGTCGCCAAGGGTGAAGCGCGCAAGCCCGGTCTGGAAACGCTGATTTTTTCCGACGGCCGTGAATTGAAGCTGGCCAAGGATCACCCCGGATTTCATTTGATCCAGCAGGTGCGCGACGAAGCACACCGCTTCGCCATCACCGGCCACCGCGCAAAACGCGGAAAGGCGCGGATGCAATCGACCCTGGAAGATATTCCCGGAATCGGCCCGAAACGCCGTAAACAGTTGCTCGAACACTTCGGCGGCCTGCAGGGTGTACGCAGTGCCGGCGTCGACGCGCTTGCCAGCGTCAACGGTATCAGTCGAGAATTGGCAGAAATCCTCTATAACGCCCTGCACTGATGCCCCTCAATCTCCCCAACCTGCTCACCTGGCTGCGCATCCTCTTCATCCCGCTGATGGCTGGGGTGTTCTATCTGCCGGACGGTTGGGTGACGCCGTTCGAGGCCAACCTGCTGGCGTCCTCCTTTTTTGGCGTAGCGGCGGTCACTGACTGGCTCGACGGCTGGCTGGCGCGCAGGTTGGGGCAAACTTCGGCCTTTGGCGCCTTTCTCGACCCGGTCGCCGACAAGCTGATGGTCGCAGCCGCGCTGATCGTGCTCATCGACCTCGACCGCGTGGCACCCCTGATCGGACTCATCATCATCGGCCGTGAAATCACCATCTCCGCGCTTCGGGAATGGATGGCCAAGGCGGGAAAATCGGCCAGCGTCGCCGTATCCTTCGTCGGCAAGCTGAAGACCACGGTACAGATGATCGCCATCGTGCTGCTCCTGTATTTCGACCCGGTCGCCGGGTTGCCGATCGCGGCCATCGGCACGCTGCTGATCTGGATCGCGGCACTGCTCACCCTTGTTTCAATGGCGTATTACCTTCTGATGGCCGCACGTGCACTGAAAGATTGTTCCTGAAATTGTTGACAGAAAAAGATGAAATCCCCATAATGCGCAGCCTTCAACGCGGGAATAGCTCAGCTGGTAGAGCGCAACCTTGCCAAGGTTGAGGTCGGGAGTTCGAACCTCCTTTCCCGCTCCAGCATTCTGGGGAAAACAGATGGCGCTGACCGGACGTTTTCCCCTTTTCGTTTACGTGGTTTACCGCGACGGCGCGATAGCAAAGCGGTTATGCACCGGATTGCAAATCCGTGTAGGTCGGTTCGACTCCGGCTCGCGCCTCCAGATTCAGGCTCGACTATCCGCATTGCCCGGATGGTGAAATTGGTAGACACAAGGGACTTAAAATCCCTCGCCAGCGATGGCGTACCGGTTCGATTCCGGTTCCGGGCACCATCTCCCCTTTCTGTCCGCCAACCCCGGTGATATAATTCCGGCGCTTTATTCTTTAAACAAATGGGCAGTTGGCCCATTTTTTATTTGTGCCGCGTAGCTGCACAACGTTGGATTGACGATGATGGATTTGCCTACCCGCCTGGAGCCAGTGCTTGCCGGACTCGGTTACGAGCTGGTGATGCTTGAGCGCGCCGGGCGCGGGCTGATCCGTATTTTCATCGACAAGCCGGACGGCATCACGATCGACGATTGCGTCAAGGTGAGCAACCACCTGACCCACTTGTTCACGGTCGAGAACATCGACTTCGACAGGCTGGAAGTGTCCTCGCCGGGTCTCGATCGGCCGTTGGTCAAGCCGCAGGACTATGTCCGATTTGCGGGTGAGCCGGTGACCTTGAAGCTGCGCGTCCCGATGGACAACAGGCGTCGACTGAGCGGACAGCTGGTCGGCCTGGAGGGTGAAACGGTGAAGTTAATCGTCGATGGCACAGAAGTGTCGATCGACTTGAGAAATGTGGATGTTGCCCGCCTGAAACCGATGGTTTGAGGAACAGGCGCTGGAGGGATTATGAGCCGTGAAATATTGATGCTGGCCGATGCGCTGGCTCGCGAAAAGAGTGTGGACAAGGACGTGGTGTTCGATGCCCTGGAGCAGGCACTCGCCTCCGCCACGAAAAAACGCTTCAAGGAAGAGGCGGATGTCCGCGTGTCGATCGACCGCGAAACCGGCGAGTATGAATCCTTCCGTCGCTGGCAGGTCGTGACCGAGGCCGAACTCGAATCCGAAGGCTATCAAATCCTGCTGATCGACGCTCAGGATACCCACCCCGACATCGAAATGGGCGACTACATCGAAGAGCCGCTTGAAAACATCGAGTTTGGCCGGATCGGCGCGCAAGCTGCCAAGCAGGTCATCCTGCAGAAAATTCGCGACGCAGAGCGTGAGCAGATCATCAGCGACTTCCTCGACCGTAAGGAACACCTCGTCAACGGCGTAGTCAAGCGCATCGATCGTGGCAACGCCATTATCGAATCGGGCCGTGTCGAAGGATTCCTGCACCGCGACCAGATGATCCCACGCGAGAACCTGCGCATTGGCGATCGCGTCCGCGCCTATCTGCTGCGCATCGACCGCGGCACCCGCGGCCCGCAGGTGGTGTTGTCGCGTACGGCGCCCGAATTCATCATGAAACTGTTTGAACTCGAAGTGCCGGAGATCGAAGAAGGTCTGCTTGAAATCAAGGCGGCGGCACGCGATCCCGGCCTGCGCGCCAAGATCGCAGTCGTATCGCACGACCCGCGCATCGACCCGATCGGCACCTGCATCGGCCTGCGTGGGTCGCGCGTCACCTCGGTGACCAATGAAATGGCCGGCGAACGCGTCGACATCATCCATTGGTCGGCCGACCCCGCACAGTACGTCATCAACGCGCTCGCGCCGGCCGAAGTCAGCTCCATTCTGGTGGACGAAGACAAGCACAGCATGGACGTGGTGGTCGACGAGGAACAGCTGGCGATGGCGATCGGCCGCGGCGGCCAGAACGTTCGCCTGGCGTCAGAACTGACCGGCTGGGAACTCAACATCATGTCGCGTGAGACGGCCGAAGAAAAACAAACCAGCGAAAGCGGCAAGACGCTCGCCCTGTTCATTGAGAAACTCGACGTGGACGAGGAAGTCGCCCAGATTCTGGTCGACGAAGGCTTCTCCACACTGGAAGAAGTCGCGTATGTGCCGTTGAACGAAATGCTTGAAATCGAGGCATTTGACGAAGATCTGGTCAACGAACTTCGCAACCGCGCCCGAAACGCCCTGCTCACCGCCGCCATCGTTGGCGAGGAACAGGTCGAAGCCTCTGCGGGCGATCTCCTGTCACTTGAAGGCATGGACGCTGAAACCGCACGTCTGCTTGCCAGCAAAGGCATTCATACCACCGAGGACCTGGCCGATCTGGCCGTCGACGAGTTGACCGAAATGGCCGACATGGATGACGACCGCGCCACACAATTGATCATGGCCGCACGCGCGCCCTGGTTCGCCGAAGGCTAAGAGGATTGCATGAACGTTGAACAATTCGCACAAGAACTGAAACTGCCCCCCCAGCTGTTGCTCGAACAGCTGAAGGCGGCGGGTGTCAGCAAGAAGGATGTCGTCGACTCCGTGACCGAGGCGGACAAGGCACATTTGCTCGACTACCTGCGCAAGATGCATGGCGGCGGAGCCGAAACCGGCAAAACCAAGATCACCATCACACGCAAGCAGACCGGTGAAATCCGCAAGACCGACAGCACCGGCAAGTCCCGCACGATCCAGGTCGAAGTGCGCAAGTCGCGAACCTACGTCAAGCGCGAAGCCGGGGCCGCATCTGCCGAAGCGGAAGCTGTCACAACGCCCGAACCCGTAGTCGAACCCGCGGTGCCCGTCGAGGCGGCGCCAGTTGAGGCCGCGGTCGAAAGCGCATTGGAAAGCAAGGCCAAGGCGGCTAAGCCCAAGACTGTTGCCGCACCGGAAGCCGCGCCTGCCGAGGAAGTCCAACCGGCCCCCGCCGAACCGGTTGCCATCGAAGCAGCCAAGCCGGAGCCTGTCAAGCCCGAACCCGAACCTGAAGCGGCAGATGCCGAAGCCAAGCCCGCCAAGAAAGCGGCCAAGGCCAGCAAGGATGCCCCGGTCGAAACACCGGTTGTCAAAAAGACGACTCGCATCAAGAAAGCGTCGATTCTGGACGAAGCCGAAGTCAAGGCGCGCGAGGAGGAAACACGCCGTCATCAGGCCCTTCTGGAGCGCCAGGCCTCGGATGCCAAGGCGCGCACCGAGCGCGAAATCCTGCGCAAGCAGGCAGATGCCGCACGCGAAGCCGCCAAGCTGGCTGAAGCCGAAAAAGCCGCCGCGCCTGCCGCTCCGGCTGCACCCACGGCCAAAACCTTGCATAAACCGGACAAGCCGGGTGGCGGCAAAGCCGACAAGAAACCCGCCAAGAAAGCCGACAACTGGAAAGATGACGCCGCACGCCGCAGAGGCGGGCTCAAAACCCGTGGCGGCGCCGCCCCGGAAGCCGGATGGCGTGGGCGCAGAGGAAAATCAAAGTCGGGCCATCACGAGGAAAGCAATTTCGTTGCGCCGACCGAACCCGTCGTTCGCGAGGTGCTGGTCCCCGAAACCATCTCGGTTGCCGACCTTGCCCACAAGATGTCGGTGAAGGCGGCCGAAGTCATCAAGGCCCTGATGAAGCTGGGCAGCATGGTGACCATCAACCAGGTGCTCGACCAGGAAACCGCAATAATTCTGGTCGAAGAAATGGGTCACATTGGCAAACCGGCTGCCCTTGATACGCCAGAGGCTTTCCTCATCGATACAGGCGAAGTCAGCGAACATAAAGTCAGCGCGCGCCCACCGGTTGTCACGGTAATGGGCCACGTCGACCACGGCAAAACCTCTCTGCTAGACACGATTCGCCGCACCCGGGTGGCCAGCGGCGAAGCCGGCGGCATTACCCAGCACATCGGCGCCTATCATGTCGAAACCGAAAAAGGCGTGATCACCTTCCTCGACACCCCAGGCCACGAAGCGTTTACTGCCATGCGGGCGCGCGGCGCGAAGGCGACCGATATCGTGGTGCTGGTGGTGGCTGCGGACGACGGCGTCATGCCGCAAACGATTGAAGCGGTCCACCACGCCAAGGCGGCCGGTGTGCCGCTGGTGGTCGCAGTGAACAAGATCGACAAGCCCGATGCCAGTCCCGAGCGCATTCGCCAGGAACTCGTCGCCCAGGGCGTGACGCCCGAAGAATGGGGCGGCGACACCCAGTTCATCGAAGTGTCGGCCAAGACCAATACCAATATCGACGGGCTGCTCGATGCCATCCTGCTGCAGGCCGAAGTGCTGGAACTGCAGGCAGCGGTCGACGGACCGGCAAAGGGCATTGTCATCGAAGCCCGGCTGGACAAGGGCCGCGGCCCGGTCGCCACCCTGCTGGTGCAATCCGGCACCCTGCGCCGGGGCGACATGGTGCTGGCGGGCCAAGTCCACGGACGTGTCCGGGCCATGCTCGACGAATCGGGCAAGCCACTGACCGAGGCCGGTCCCTCGATCCCGGTCGAAATTCAGGGTCTTTCCGACGTACCTCAGGCAGGCGAGGACATGATGGTGCTGCCTGATGAACGCAAGGCGCGTGAAATCGCACTGTTCCGTCAGGGCAAGTTCCGCGAAGTGCTGCTTGCCAAGAAGCAGGCCGCCAAGCTGGACAGCATGTTCGAGAACATGGGCCAGGGCGAAGCGCAGCAATTGCCCATCATCCTCAAGGCTGACATGCAGGGTTCGAACGAAGGCCTGGCGCACGCCCTGGGGAAACTGTCGACCGATGAAGTCAAGGTCAACATCATTCACAGTGGAGTCGGCGCCATCACCGAATCCGACGTCAACCTGGCGCTGGCCTCCAAAGCCGTCCTGATCGGTTTCAACGTTCGTGCCGATGCCACCGCCCGCAAGCTCGCCGAGGCAAACGGCGTGGACCTGCGTTACTACAACATCATCTACGAGGCTGTAGATGAAGTGAAGGCGGCGCTCTCCGGCATGTTGGCGCCCGAGAAGAAAGAGACCGTCATTGGAACCGTCGAGATCCGCCAGGTCTTCCACATTTCCAAGGTGGGCACCATCGCCGGCTGCTACGTGCTCGACGGTGTGGTGAAACGCCATGCAGGCGTCCGCGTGCTGCGCAACAACGTCGTGGTGCACCAGGGCGAACTCGACTCCCTGAAGCGATTCAAGGACGACGTCAAGGAAGTGAAGTCCAACTTCGAGTGTGGCCTGAGCCTGAAGAACTTCAATGACATCCAGGAAGGCGATCATCTGGAAGTGTTTGAAGTGGTGGAAGTGGCGCGCTCACTGTAATGAACAGGTGAAGGGTGCGGCGTCAGCCCCCCTTCATCTCCCCCTTATCACGCCTCACATCCATTTATGCCCAAGGATTTTCCACGCGCCCGCCGCGTCGCCGACCAGATCCAGCGCGAACTGCCGGAATTGATCCGACAGGAAGTGAAGGATCCGCGCGTCGGCATGCTGACCATCACCGAGGTGGAGGTCAACCGCGACATGGAATTCGCCAAGGTCTTCTTCACCACCTTGGGTGGCCAGCCTGAGCACGATGCCTGTCTGCAAGGGCTGCAGCGCGCCAGCGGCTTCCTGCGCACGCAACTGTCCCACCGCATGCAATTGCGCGTGGTGCCCAAATTGAGCTTTGTGTACGACCGCTCGGTCGAACATGGCATTGCGCTCACCCAGCTGATCGAAGCGGCCGTCGCCGAAGACGCCAAACATCCCAAAGACGAGTGAAGTCCACACGCCAGCCAGTCGATGGCGTGCTGCTGCTGAACAAGCCGGTCGGCATCACCTCCAACGCCGCGCTGCAAAAAGCGAAATGGCTGCTTAACGCCAAAAAAGGCGGGCACACAGGCACGCTCGATCCCTTTGCCGACGGCCTGCTGCCACTCTGTTTTGGCGAATCCACAAAATTTTCGGCCTATCTGCTCGACGCGGACAAGCGTTACCGGGCAATCATGCAACTCGGCGTCACGACCACCACCGGCGACCCGGAAGGGGACATACTCAGCACAGCCGAGGTCGCCTCCAGTTGTGCCGACATCGCCGCGGTTTTGCCGCGTTTCATCGGCGACATCGAACAAATCCCGCCCATGCATTCTGCGCTCAAGCATCAGGGTCGCCCGTTGTACGAATATGCACGCGCCGGCATCCATATCGAGCGCCCTCCCCGCCCGGTGCATATCCGCGCGCTAGAGATGATCGAATGCGCTCCGCCGAAAGTAGTGCTCGACGTGCAGTGCAGCGCCGGCACCTACATCCGGACCCTGGCACAGGATATTGGCGCCGCGCTGGGTTGCGGCGCGCACCTCACGGCCCTGACACGAACGGCGGCGGGCGGTTTCGATCTGGCGCAGGCCCACTCCCTTGCCGAACTCGAAACGCCCGACGCCGGCCTGCGCCCATCTTTGCTGCTGCCGGCAGACAGCCTGATCGTGCATCTGCCGGCCCTGCAACTGGACGCAGCCGATACTGCATCCCTGTGCCAAGGGCGCAGTATCCCGCATCCAACCCCATCCGGAACAGGATTGATGCGCGTATACGGGCCTTCACACACATTCATCGGCCTGGTCGACGCGGTGGATGGTCAACTGGTGCCGCGCCGTCTGATCGCCACCCAGCAGGCTTGAATCTGAACCTACTTTCAGCGTAAAATCTCCCGTTTCCCAGAACGTGTCCCGCTCAGCCGCAGGCCACGCGATTTAGAAGGAGTACACTATGGCTGTAAGCACCTCGCAAAAAGCGCAAATCGTCCAGGATTACCAGCGCGCCGCCGCCGATACCGGTTCACCCGAAGTTCAGGTCGCCCTGCTGACGGCCCGTATCAACGACCTGACCGGCCACTTCAAGGCGAACATGAAGGATCACCACTCGCGTCGCGGTCTCCTCAAGATGGTCAGCCGCCGCCGCAAGCTGCTCGACTACCTGAAGCGAAACAACCTCGAAGGTTACAAGACCCTGATCGAACGTCTCGGCCTGCGCAAGTAAACACAACCTCGCCACTGTAATGATCCGGCTTCAAGCTGCACCGGCACAGTGGAAGGGGCGTATTGCCCCCTGAATTTCCCACGCCCCGCCCTCGCGGGGCGTTTTTGCTTTGAAAGGAACTCGTGTGAGCGCTATCAAGAAAACTTTCACCTTTGGCCACCATCAAGTCACGCTGGAGACCGGCGAAATCGCCCGTCAGGCAGGCGGAGCCGTCATCGTCAACATGGATGACACCGTGGTGCTGGTCACGGTCGTTGCCAAGAATGAAGTCAAGCCGGGCCAGGACTTCTTCCCCCTGACCGTCGACTATCAGGAAAAGACCTACGCAGCCGGACGCATCCCCGGTGGCTTCCTCAAACGCGAAAGCCGCCCCTCCGAAGGCGAAACCCTGATTTCACGCCTGATCGACCGCCCGATCCGCCCGCTTTTCCCTGAAGGTTTCTTCAACGAAGTGCAGGTCATTGCCACGGTTATGTCGTCCAACCCCGAAGTCACTGCAGACATCCCTGCGCTGATCGGCGCGTCTGCCGCCCTGTCGCTGTCCGGCCTGCCGTTCGATGGCCCGGTGGGCGCAGCGCGCGTTGGCTTCATCAACGGCGAATATGTGTTGAATCCGACCAATACCGAACTGAAGAATTCGGCACTTGATCTGGTCGTTGCCGGCACCGAAACCGCCGTGCTGATGGTCGAATCCGAAGCAATGGAACTGCCCGAGGACATCATGCTGGGCGCAGTTGTGTTCGGCCACCAGCAGATGCAGGCCGTCATCAACGCCATCAACGAACTGGCTGACGAAGCAGGCGCCGACGCATGGGACTGGCAGCCAATTGCCGAAGACACGGCCATGGTCGAGCGCCTGAAGGCACTGGCCGAGGAAGGCCTGCAGAACGCATACAACATCAAGCAAAAACAGGCCCGCATGACCGCTGTGGACGACGTGCGCAGCAAGGCATTCGCGGAGTTGCTCTCGTCCGATATGGACACCGTCGCGCAGAACCACGTCAAGAATGCGTTTCACCGTCTGGAGGCCAGCGTGGTGCGTAACCGCATCCTGTCCGGCCAGCCGCGCATCGACGGCCGCGACACCCGCACCGTGCGCCCGATCACCATCCGCACCGGCGTCCTGCCGCGCACCCACGGTTCCGCGCTGTTTACTCGCGGTGAGACCCAGGCGCTGGTGGTCACCACGCTGGGCACCGGACGCGATGAACAGACCATCGACGCACTGGAAGGCTCCTACCACGACCGTTTCATGCTGCACTACAACATGCCTCCCTACGCCACTGGCGAAACCGGCCGCGTAGGTTCACCCAAGCGCCGCGAAATCGGCCACGGGCGTCTGGCTAAGCGCGCGCTGCTCGCCGTGCTGCCCAGCAAGGAGGAGTTCGGCTACACCATGCGCGTGGTCTCCGAAATCACCGAATCCAACGGCTCCTCGTCGATGGCGTCGGTATGTGGCGGCAGCCTGTCGCTGATGGACGCCGGCGCACCCCTGAAAGCACATGTTGCCGGCATCGCCATGGGCCTGATCAAGGAAGGCAATCGCTTCGCCGTGCTGACCGACATCCTCGGAGACGAAGATCATCTGGGCGACATGGACTTCAAAGTCGCGGGCACCGAAAAAGGCGTGACCGCGCTGCAGATGGATATCAAGATCAACGGCATCACCAAGGAAATCATGCAGGCCGCGCTGACGCAGGCGCAGGAAGGCCGTATGCATATCCTCGGCATCATGAAGGCGTCGGTCACGGACACCCATGAAATGTCGGCCTATGCGCCACGCATCATTGCGATGAAGATCAATCCGGAAAAAATCCGCGACGTCATCGGCAAAGGCGGTGCGGTCATCCGTGCACTGACCGAAGAGACCGGCACCCAGATCGACATCCAGGAAGACGGCAACGTGAAGATCGCCTGCACCAGCATCGAAGCCGGTGAACTGGCCAAGCGTCGCATCGAGGAAATCACCGCTGAAGTCGAAGTCGGCAAAGTGTACGAAGGCCCGGTCATCAAGCTGCTTGACTTCGGTGCAATCGTCAACGTACTGCCTGGCCGCGATGGGCTGCTGCATATTTCGCAGATCGCCCATGAGCGCGTCAATACGATCGGTGACTACTTGAAGGAAGGCCAGGTCGTGAAGGTAAAGATTCTGGAAGCTGACGAAAAAGGCCGACTGCGCCTGTCGATGAAAGCCCTGCTGGAAGCGCCTGCACCTGCGCCGGCAGCCGCCGAAAACCACACGCCGGAGAATGCTGACTGAATGGTGTCAGCCGTACCCACAAAAAACCGCGCTTCAAGGCGCGGTTTTTTATCCTGGATGCTTCATCGTTTCGCGTGATGATCGCGCATCAATTCATGAAATATCCTCATGAATTATCCGGGCTAGGCTGGATTCCCAAGAAAACTTTGCCACCAGCGTTTACGCTGGCCGGTCACCACCCCCCGCATTTCAAGTTCGCGCGGCGGTGTGCGGCTCATCAACCAACCCGGTAGCACCGATGACTTCGTTGAACTGGACCCACACGAACTCCCCAGATGGTTTGGATCGTAGATCTTGACGAAATTGGGTGCGTCCAGATTATCCGCATAGACAATTGCGCAGTAATCCTCATGATGCTCGCGCCGCAACAATTCATCGATTTCCCGCATGAACTGCTGCACCTTGTCGGCATCCGACGCCTCCTGCGGTAGCGCCTGCCCAACCGCATAGAGATACCAGCCAGCGTCGGCATCCAACTTCTGCCAAAACGCTGTCAATTGGTCCCAGCGCATCACGCTATACAGAAGCCCGTCGTAGTACCGGTCGAAATCACTGGTATCAGCCATGGTAAAGGTCAGTCTTATTTTGCGACCTGACGTTCGCGGATTTCCTCGAGCGTCTTGCAGTCGATGCACAGCGAAGCCGTTGGGCGCGCCTGCAAGCGTTCCAGTCCGATTTCCACGCCGCAGGACTCACAGTAACCATATTCGCCGCTGTCGATCTTGGCGAGGGTCTCGTTGATTTTCCTGATCAGTTTGCGCTCCCTGTCCCGGTTCCGCAGTTCCAATGCCATGTCGGATTCCTGAGTCGCACGATCATTGGGATCGGCGAACACGGTCTGCTCGTCCTGCATGGAATGCAGGGTGGTGTCGATGTCCTGTGACAACTCGGCTTTCCAGCCATCAAGCAGTTTGCGAAAATGCGCGAGCTGTTTCGCGTTCATGTATTCTTCGCCTTTTTTAGCCTTGTAAGGCTCAAAGCGCATCAAAGTTTCAGCCATCTCGTTCTCTTTGAAAATTTCCGTTGATTCCGGGCAAAACCCCACCCGATTTAATATCAGAATCGCTTAACTGCTGCAACCCACATGACTTTACGCGCACTCCTCTTCGACGTTGACGGCACGCTTGCCGACACCGAACGTGACGGCCATCGGCCTGCATTCAATCAGGCCTTCAAGGAAGCCGGCCTCGACTGGCACTGGGACGCCGACCTCTATGGCAAGCTCCTTGCCGTCACCGGCGGTAAGGAGCGGATGAAACACTATATCGACCACTATCGGCCCGACTATAGGAAACCGGTCAATTTCAATGACATGGTGGCAAAACTGCACCAGGACAAGACCCGGCACTACGCCGCCCTCGCCGCACACGGCGGGATCCCGATGCGGCCGGGCGTGAAGCGGCTGCTGGCCGAGGCGCGCGCTGCCGGCCTGCGGCTTGCCATCGCCACGACCACCACACCGGAAAACGTCACCGTGCTGCTGGAGCACAGTTTGGGGCCGGGCACCCCGGACTGGTTCGAGGTCATCGCGGCAGGCGATATCGTGCCCGCCAAAAAGCCTGCGCCCGATATTTACCATTTTGCGTTGCAGAAAATGGGGCTGACTCCTGACGACTGCCTGGCGTTCGAGGATTCTGAAAACGGGTTGCGCTCAAGCCTGGGGGCCGGCCTGAAAACACTGGTGACCATCAACGATTACACCCTGGATCACGACTTCACCGGCGCGGCGGTGGTGTTGACCGACCTTGGCGAGCCCGACGCACCCAATCAGCGGCTCGCCGGGCCCGACCTCGGGCAGGCGTTCGTCGACGTGTCGTATTTACAGGCGCTGCACTCGGGCTGACACTCCCTTCAGGGGGTGTGCATCAGGGCCGCTTCAAGTGTGTTTTCAAGCAGTGTCGCCACCGTCATCGGTCCTACGCCCCCGGGCACCGGGGTGATCCAGGCAGCACGCTCCAGCGCAGCATCAAAATCGACATCGCCCACCAGTTTGCCATCCGGCAAGCGGTTGATGCCGACATCAATCACGGTCGCACCTTCGCGAATCCAGTCGCCCGGGATCATTTTTGGCCGCCCCACTCCCACCACCAGCACCTCGGCAGACCGCACGAAGCTCTCCAGGTCGCGCGTGGCGCTGTGGCAAACCGTGATGGTACAGCCCGCAAGCAGCAATTCCAGGCTCATTGGCCGGCCAACGATATTGGATGCGCCGACCATCACCGCATTCTTGCCACGCAACTCCTCGCCCGTGGCACGCAGCAGCGTCATGATGCCGCGCGGCGTAGATGGCCTGAGCGTCGGCATTTTCACCGCGAGCCGGCCAATGTTATAGGGATGGAAACCGTCGACATCCTTGTCGTGGCGAATCCGCTCGATCACGGTTTCCGCATCAATGTGCGCAGGCAATGGCAACTGGACCAGAATCCCATCGATGGTCGGGTCCGCATTCAACGTGTCGATCAGCGCCAGCACCTGATCCTGCGTTGCCGCGCTCGGCAAGTCGTGCGCCACACTGGTCACACCGGCGCGCTCGCATGCACGTTTCTTGTTGCGCACGTACACAGCAGAGGCCGCATCGTCCCCCACCAGTATCACCGCCAGACCGGGTCGCCGTTTGCCCTGCGCTTCGCGTTCTGCCACCTTGTCGTGGATCACCGCGAGAATGGTATCGGCCATGGCCTTACCGTCGAGAATACGTGCGCTCATTCGGACAACCCTGATGCAAAAGTGTGATTTTCGCGGAAACCTGCCACTTTACTCAAGCGATAATTGACCACAGCCACTTTGCCCATGTATAGTCTCGCTTCTCCGAAATGCAGCTGTTGTGCATAAATAGGATTTCGGGGTGTAGCGCAGCCCGGTAGCGCGCCTGCTTTGGGAGCAGGATGTCAGGAGTTCGAATCCCCTCACCCCGACCACCCCACAAGCCCGATAAGTGTGTCTCTGCCCGTAGCTCAACTGGATAGAGCACCAGCCTTCTAAGCTGGGGGTTACAGGTTCGATTCCTGTCGGGCAGGCCAAGGTTTTACCGTTGCCAGTTTGCTGGCGGCATCAGTGGTGGACGTAGCTCAGTTGGTAGAGTCCAGGATTGTGATTCCTGTTGTCGTGGGTTCGAGCCCCATCGTCCACCCCACCAAATTCAAGCATCTAGCGCTTAACGGCCTAGGTGCTTTTTCTTTCATGGGACACTGGCGGGACAGTTGGCAATAACAACTGGCCAGAAACCCTCCCCCAGGCAAACCCCTTGCCGAACCCTATCTCTCACAAATCAAGACCCAGCCCTTCTGTGGATAACCGGCCCTTTTCGGCACTTGTTGTCCCACCTATGTCCCACGGTCGTGCAATACAACAGATTTATTCTATGTAATTAATGGCATAGAAAATCAATCAATCGGATTACATATCCTGTGTTGTTGTTTCTTCCGGTTTCCTCTATGCTCTTCTCGAC